>NZ_JAMYMD010000007.1:0-230317 GCF_040318335.1 Mesorhizobium sp. M1182 | reverse complement strand
ACGGACGGCTCCCTTGTTTGAGATCTCAACGAACTCATTCTGGCACATCCGATGCCGTCGGGCGCCGTCCACCCCATCATGCCGTGACATTAGCCGAAAGGCGCAAGCGGTTCAGAATATTCGCCGGCCAGAGCGGTGTGGAGGGAGCCATTTTCAGCACCGTTGCGGAGCGGGGAGGTTACGGCATGGATCCTAGGGTCTGCGCCGCGTCGCTTCGCTCCTTGCTTCGCCCTAGGATGACGAAAGCGTGGTGGGGCGCTCCCGATACGCACGCCGCTTCGCGGCGGTTCCGCCCTAGGATGACAAAAGCGCGGTCACCCTCACCCGGCCTCCGCTTCGCTCCAGTCACCCTCTCCCCGTTGGGGAGAGGAGGGCGCTTACCCGGCGAGGCCTGCTAGATGGACTCGTTTCGCGACAAGATCGTTCCGGTGACCTCGATCCTCCTGGGCGTGGTCGTCGTCTGGTACGTCATGGCCGTCATCCTCAACACGCCGTTCCAGCGCGATCTCGACCGCCGCGCCAATCAGACACCGGGTATTGTGGAATTCATCGGCAAGACGCTGGTACAGCCGAAGCCGACGCTGCCGGCGCCGCATCAGGTGGCGGTGAATTTTTTCGAAAACACCTTTCTGCGCAGCATCACCTCGAACCGCAGCCTTGTCTACAATGCGTGGGTGACGCTGTCGTCGACGCTGCTCGGCTTTGCTTTCGGCACGGCGCTCGGCATCGTCATCGCCGTCGGCATCGTGCATGTGGCGACGCTCGACCGCAGTCTGATGCCGTGGATCATCGCCTCGCAGACCATTCCGATCCTGGCGGTGGCGCCGATGATCATCGTCGTGCTGGCGGCGATCGGCATCACCGGGCTTATCCCGAAGGCGCTGATCTCGACCTATCTGTCGTTCTTTCCGGTGGCAGTCGGCATGGTGAAGGGACTGCGCTCGCCCGAGCTTACCCATCTCGACCTGATGCACACCTATAATGCCAGTGCCTCGCAGACCTTCTGGAAATTGCGGGTGCCGGCTTCGGTGCCGTTCCTGTTTACCTCGATGAAGGTGGCGGTGGCCGCCAGCCTGGTCGGCGCCATCGTCGGCGAGTTGCCGACCGGCGCCGTCGCCGGCATCGGCGCCAAATTGCTCGCCGGCGCCTACTACAGCCAGACCATCGACATCTGGTCGGCTCTGGTTGCCGGGTCGGTGGTCGCGGCGCTGCTGGTGATGGTCGTCGGCATCGCCGGGCGCCTTGTCGACCGCGCCATGGGCGGGAGGCCGGCATGAGCTCCATCCTGAACCTTTCCTCAATCACGCCTCGATCCTGGCAGGGGTATGCAGCGCTTGTCCTGCTTGCCGGCGCGCTGCTTCTTTGGCCGCTCGTCAGCGCTACGCCCGGTTACGGCATGGCAACTGCGGTTTTGATTTTCATTTTGCTGCTCGTGGCAATCGAGGCCGACAACTTTCCACCGATGATCGGGGTGGTGTTGCTGTTCCTTGGCGCGAATGGCGCAGCGTGGATGCTGCTCGCCGGCATAACCGGCAATGAGGGCAGCGCTCGCGCATCCTTCTATCTGCTGCTCGTCGCGGCGTGGTTTTTGGCCTGGCGCTGCGTAACGGTCTTGTCGTCGTTTCGCCCGACGTCGCGCTGGGCGTCAACCGCCCTGCGCCTGATCATTCCGGCCATCTTCGGCGCCTGGATCCTGATCATCTGGGAGGCGGTGACGCGTGGTGCCGGCATTCCCTTCATCCTGTTGCCGCCGCCAAGCGCCATCGGTGCACGCATCGTCGGCTCGCTGCCGGTGCTGGGGGCCGATATCAGGCAGACCATCTTCAAGGCGGTTATCTTCGGCTATGTGGTGGGGAGCAGCGCCGGCTTCCTTGTTGCCATCGCCGCCGACCGCGTGCCGTTCCTGCGGCGCGGGCTCTTGCCGATCGGCAATATGGTGTCGGCGCTGCCGATCATCGGCGTCGCGCCGATCATGGTCATGTGGTTCGGCTTCGACTGGCAGTCGAAGGCAGCGGTGGTCATCATCATGACCTTCTTCCCGATGCTGGTGAACACCGTCGCCGGGCTTGCCGCCTCCGGCCATATGGAGCGCGACCTGATGCGCACCTATGCCTCGAGCTACTGGCAGACGCTGTTCAAGCTGCGGCTGCCGGCGGCGGCACCCTTCATCTTCAATGCGTTGAAGATCAATTCGACGCTGGCGCTGATCGGCGCCATCGTCGCCGAGTTCTTCGGCACGCCGGTGGTCGGCATGGGATTCCGCATTTCGACGGAAGTCGGGCGGATGAACATCGACATGGTGTGGGCGGAAATCGCAGTTGCAGCACTTGCGGGTTCGGTCTTTTATGGCGTGGTCGCTCTTTTCGAGAGAGCAGTCACGTTTTGGCATCCCTCTGTCCGTGGTGGATAGGGGCGGTGGGTTTAGGGCGCTAACTTCAGAGGGTAAAAACATGAAAAGACTTGTTGTTTCGATGCTGGCCGGCGCGATGTCGCTTGCCGCGTTCCAGGCGATGGCCGCGGACAAGGTGACGCTGCAGCTGAAATGGGTCACCCAGGCACAGTTCGCCGGCTATTATGTCGCCAAGGCCAAGGGCTTCTATGAAGCCGAGGGCCTCGACGTCGACATCAAGCCCGGCGGCCCGGACATTGCGCCCGAGCAGGTCATCGCCGGCGGCGGCGCCGACGTCATCGTCGATTGGATGGGCGGTGCGCTGGCTGCGCGCGAGAAGGGCGTGCCGCTGGTCAACATCGCCCAGCCATTCAAGAAGGCCGGCATGGAGCTGGTCTGCCCGAAGGACGGGCCGGTCAAGACGGAAGCCGACTTCAAGGGCCACACGCTCGGCGTCTGGTTCTTCGGCAACGAGTATCCGTTCTATGCCTGGATGAACAAGCTTGGCCTCAAGACCGATGGCGGGCCGGACGGCGTCACCGTGCTCAAGCAGAGCTTTGACGTGCAGCCGCTGATCCAGAAGCAGGCGGATTGCATTTCGGTCATGACCTATAACGAGTACTGGCAGCTCATCGACGCCGGCTATAAGCCGGAAGAGCTGACCGTCTTCAACTATTCCGCCATGGGCAACGATCTGCTCGAAGACGGGCTCTATGCCCTGGAGGACAAGCTCAAGGATCCGGCCTTCGAGGACAAGATGGTGCGTTTCGTGCGCGCTTCGATGAAGGGTTGGAAATACGCCGTCGACCATTCCGACGAAGCGGCCGGCATCGTCATGGACAATGGCGGCCAGGACGAGAACCACCAGAAGCGCATGATGGGCGAAGTCGCCAAGCTGATCGACAATGCCGATGGCAAGCTCGATCCGGCGACCTACGAGCGCACCGCCAAAGCGCTGCTCGACCAGAAGATCATCAGCAAGGAGCCTACCGGCGCCTACACGACGGCGATCACCGACAAGGCCATCAAATAGGGCTGTCAAACTGGCTTGTAGCGGAAAAGGGGCGGGCGACCGCCCCTTTTTAGTGGGAGGTAAAATAAACGTTACCGGCGGAAACATCCGCTCGCAAAATCGTTGTGCCGGTGCATCCGCCTCAAGGGTGTCACAACGGAGGTTTCCATGCGCATCCAGTCCTTCACGCCGATGCTTTCGGCGCTGGCCATTTCTGCAGCCATCTTCTCTGCTTCACCGGCCTTGGCCGAAACCATAAGGATGACGGCGGCGCTCGATGGTGCTCAGCAGAACCCGCCCGTCACCACGAAGGGCAAGGGCACCGCCACGCTCAGGTTCAACACCGCCACCAAGAAACTCAGCTGGACCGTGAGATATTCCGGCCTCAGCGGGCCGGCGAAGGCCGCACACATTCACGGCCCGGCGGCAAAGGGTCAAAACGCCGATCCGGTGGTGCCGTTCGAAGGCAAGCTGAAGAGCCCGATCAAGGGTTCGGCGACATTGACCGATGCCCAGGCCACCGATCTTGAGGCTGGCAAATATTACGTCAACATCCACACCGCGGCCCACGCGGACGGCGAGATCCGCGGCCAGATCGAGAAGGCCAAATAGGCAGATCACGACGACAAAACAGGGCAATCATCCTGTTTTGTCAGGCCTTGTCGCGAATCTGGGACATCGTGCGGGTCGGCGTGATGGCTTCAGGGTCGAGCCGGATCTCTACGATCGACGGCTTGCCGCTGGCCCGCGCTCGCTCGAAGGCCGCCGCGAAGTCGGCGGTTTTTTCCACCGTCTCGCCATGGCCGCCATAGGCACGAGCCAAAGCAGCAAAGTCGGGATTCTTCAAGTCCGTGGCGACGACACGGCCGGGATATTCGCGCTCCTGATGCATGCGGATGGTGCCGTAGATGCCATTGTTGACGACGATGACGATGATCGGCAGCCCGTATTGCACGGCGGTGGCGAATTCCTGGCCGTTCATCAGGAAACAGCCGTCGCCGGCGAAGGCGATCACGTCGCGGTCGGGGAAAAGCTGCTTGGCGGCGACCGCCGCCGGCGTGCCGTAGCCCATCGAGCCGGATGTGGGTGCTGCCTGCGTGCCGAAACGCCGGAAGCGATGGTAGCGATGCACCCAGGTGGCGTAGTTGCCGGCGCCGTTGGTGAGGATGGCGTCGTCCGGCAGCATCGTTTCGAGATAATTCATGATCGGCCCCATCTGGACGGCGCCGGGGCCGCTCTCCGGAGGCGTCGACCAGTCGAGATAGGCGGCGTGCAGCTTCGCTGCCTCAGCCGCCCAGACCGGCGTTGCGGTCGGCTTGCGTCCGGCAAAGGCTTCGACGAAAGCGGCAGGCGAGGCATTGATCGCCAGCGCCGGCCGGTAGACGCGGCCGAGTTCGCCGGCGTCGGCATGGATATGGACCAGCGTCTGGTCGGGGTAGGGACTCTTCAGCAGCGTGTAGTCGGATGACGGCATCTCGCCCATACGGCCGCCGATCAGCAGCACGAGGTCGGCCTGCTTGATGGCGGTTGCTACCTTGGGATTGATGCCGATGCCGACATCGCCGGCATAGTTCGGGTGGAGATGGTCGAACAGCATCTGGCGGCGGAAGGAGCAGCCGACCGGCAGCGACCAGGCTTCGGCTATCGTCCGCATCCGTGCAACGGCCTGCGCGTCCCAGCGCGTACCGCCGAGGATGACGAAGGGCCGCTTTGCCTGGTTGAGCAACAGTTCCAGTGCGTCGAGCTCGACTTCGCCAGGCCGCGTCTCAACAGGGGTATAATGCCGGGCGTCCGGTGCCTCCGCGAGGCTGGTCAGCATGTCTTCGGGCAGCGAGATGACGACCGGGCCCGGGCGACCGGACGTCGCCACCGCAAAGGCGCGTGTGACGAATTCGGGTATGCGTGCGGCGTCGTCGATCTCGACCACCCATTTGGCAATATCGCCGAAGAACCTGACGTAGTCGACCTCCTGGAAGGCCTCGCGCCCTTTGGCGTGGCTGGCGACCTGGCCGATGAACAGGATGAGAGGGATTGAATCCTGCATCGCGATGTGGATGCCGGCAGAGGCATTGGTGGCGCCTGGGCCGCGGGTGACAAAGCAGATGCCGGGCCTGCCGGTCAGGCGGCCGTGGCAGTCGGCCATCATTGCGGCACCGCCCTCCTGGCGGCAGACGATTGTGCGGATCGGTGAATCATGCAGCGCGTCGAGCACCGCCAGATAGGATTCGCCAGGTACGCAATAGATACGGTCCGTTCCGTTGGCTTCGAGCGCATCGACGATGAGTTGTCCGCCGGTCTTCATTTTCCTGACCTCTCCAGTTCGGCAAGGATTTCTTCGGTGTGTTCGCCGAGACGCGGCGACGGGCGCTCATAGACCAGCGGCGTGCCGGACATGACCATCGGCGCCCGCACCGAGGGCAAGAGATTGCCATGGCCGTCATCGAGGTCGAGCCGCATGCCGCGCGCGATGGTCTGCGGGTCGGCAAACATCTGGCCGATGTTGTTGATCGGGCTGGCTGGAACCCCGGCGGCTTCGAGCCTGGCCAGCAGCGGGTCGCGATCGAAGGCTTTCAGCGCCTCGATCATGTGCTCGCGCAGCTTCGCCCGGTTGGCGACGCGGGCGGGATTGGTGGCGAAGTCAGGGTTCGACGCCAGCTCGTCGAGGCCGACGGCAGCGCAGAACTTTGCGAACTGGCCATCATTGCCGACCGCCAGGATGATGTGGCCATTCTTTACCGGCACCACTTCGTAGGGCGCGATGTTCATGTGCGCATTGCCCATCTGCACCGGCGACTGTCCGGAGACGAGATAGTTGAGGTTCTGGTTGCCGAGCGTCGAGATCTGGGTGTCGTAGAGCGCCATGTCGATATGCTGGCCTTCGCCGGTCTTCTCGGCATGGCGAAGCGCCGCCTGGATGGCGATGACCGAATAAAGCCCGGTGAAAACATCCGAAATAGCGACGCCCGCCTTTTGCGGTTCGCGGCCGGCTTCGCCGGTGATCGACATCATGCCGGCCATGCCCTGGATGATGAAATCATAGCCGGCACGCGGCGCATACGGTCCCGACTGGCCAAAACCGGTGATCGAGCAATAGATCAGCCGCGGGTTGATTTTCCTCAGGCTGTCATAGTCGAGGCCGTATTTCTTCAGTCCGCCGACTTTGAAGTTTTCGATCAGCACATCCGATGTCGCGACCAGCCGGCGCACCGTCTCGGCACCCTCGGGCGTCGAGAAGTCGATGGCGATGGAGCGCTTGCCGCGGTTGCAGGAATGGTAATAAGCGGCCGAAAGGTTCTCGCCGTCATGGCCGATGACGAAGGGCGGTCCCCATTTGCGGGTGTCGTCGCCGCCGTCCGGGCTCTCGACCTTGATCACGTCGGCGCCGAGGTCGGCAAGCAGCTGTCCGGCCCATGGCCCGGCGAGGATGCGTGCGAGTTCGATGACGCGGATGCCTTTGAGCGGAGGCTCAGTCATGGATCACCGTGGTTGATCGAAAGCGCAGCCTCTATCAATCCCGCGCGCCGCTGTCACGGCCCTTGCAATGGGCCAGTATCACTGTGCCCTCAGCACGCGGTCGGCCCAGGCGGCAAAATCCTCCATGATGATGTCTCGGTTGACCTCGTTGAGGCTTTCGTGGCGGGTTTTGGCGTAAACCTTTGAAACGAGATTCGAAAAACCCATCATGTGCATCCGGCCGGCAAGATGGCTGACCGCCTTGCCGCCGTCCGAGGCCGGATCTTGCTCGCCTCCGACCAGATTGACGAACAGGTCGCGCCGCACGCCGGAAAAATTGCGGTCGCTGCCGCAATGCAGCGTCATCATGACGATGTCCTGCCACATCGACACCGATGCATCCCAGCCGCAAAGCGGGTCGGCGATGTATTTCTCGACTTCAGCGGCATCGCGCGACAGCCAGTCGAACGGCGTCCGGTGATTGGGCACCGCCTTGCCCCAGGCCCGGAACGTCAGCCGGGGCAGCAGGCGCGACGGCACGTCTGAGCCAAGCCGGAACTTTTCCCAACCAAGCATGGCCAGCGCGATTTGGCCGAGCAGTCCGGCCGAGAAATTGCCGTTCCAGATCGCGGCGGCATGGATGCGCGCCGAGTGGCGGAGGACAAAGTTCAGCGCGACCGACGCGCCCAAGGAGTGACCAAAGATGATGACCGGCAGGCCCGGCTGTTCCCTGGCGATGAGATCATGGACGGCGGCGACATCGGCGATGACCTTGGCACCGCCATCCGCATCGGCGAACCTGCCAGGTGGCGCGTCGGGCGCCTTGGTGGCGCCGTGGCCACGGTGGTCGTGCGCGTAGACCTGATAGCCGCGCTCGCCAAGGAAATCGGCGAAACGGGCATAGCGCGCCGCGTGCTCGGCCAACCCGTGATTGACCTGGACAATGGCGCGCGGTTGGCCGATGGCGTGTTTCACATAAAGGTTGAGCTCGGCGCCGGTCGGCGATGCCAGCATCCTCTGCTTGTCAAATGGCATGTCTCGCTCCCGTCGGCGACTGTTGGGCGACGCAGCGATCGACGTCAAGGGACGTAGGGTACCCATTCGACGGTAGTTGACAGCATGCTGTCAATGTGATTACATGACAGCATGCTGTCAAATGGTCAGCGGCAGATTGGGGGTAAGACTATGAAAACCACCGGGGCCATTTCGCGGCGTGCAATCTTGCTGGCGGGCTTCGCCTTCACGACGGCCACTCTGTTGTCAGGGATTGCTGCGTTCAGTCAGGAAACCAGGGAGATGACCATGATGACGTCCACTGTTCCAGGCCCGCAAGGCCAGCTTGCCACTTATAGGATCAACGCCGGCAATGGCCTGCCGATCATGTTCCTGCATGGAGATTGCAGCCGCGCTTCCCACTGGGACCGGGTGATGCAGCTCTCCGTCGAAGGCCGCGAGGCGGTAGCCTTCGATTTTCGCGGTCATGGCGCCTCCGCGCCGGCGCAGGACGGTGACTATGGTTATGACGGTCGTGCAATGGATGTCGGTGCCGTGGCCGACGCGTTTGGCCTGAAGCGGTTTCTCATTGTCGCGCACAGCGGCGGCGGTGGCGTGGCGCTCGCTTATGCCGCCAGCCATGCCGACCGGGTCGCCGGTGTCTTGCTCGTCGACCCGGCGACCGATCCTCGTGCGCTGCCGCAGGCGATTCGTGACGGCTTTGTCCGCGATCTGGCCGGTCCGCAAGGCCGTGATGTCCTGAACGCCTATTACACGTCGATTGCCGGCCCTAACGCGGTTGTTCGCCAGCGTGTTCTGGCCGATGCGGCAGTGGTCGATCCGGCGGCGAGGGCAGGTGTCGGCAAGGCACTGGCCGAATGGAACCCGGAGCCGGCACTCGATGCGTATCGCGGGCCTATGTTCGTATTGGCTACCGAGGCCAGTGACACTCCAGCCGCGCTCTACCGGCTGCGCACGGACATTCCGCGCCAGATCGTGGCGGGCAGCGGCCATTGGGTGATGCTTGACAAGCCCGAGGTCGTAGCCGAAGCCGTTAATAATTTCGTCGCGACCATCGAGGCCGGTCAGAAATGACGACCAGGACCGAGGCGGCAAATGTGCTCACCGAACTGGTGCTTGCCGTGTTCAGGATGAACGGCAGTTTTCTGGATGCGGCCGACCGGCTGGCCGCTCCAACCGGGCTGACGGCAGCGCGCTGGCAGGTTTTGGGTGCAGTTTTGAAGGAGCCGAAATCTGTGGCCGACATCGCCCGCGACATGGGTCTCGCCCGTCAGAGTGTACAGCGGCTGGCCGACATACTGGCTGCGGAGGGGCTTGCCGCCTACGCCGACAACCCGGCGCATCGCCGCGCCAAGCTGTTGTCGATAACCGATGCCGGCCGGGCAGCGGTCAAGAATATCGGCACACGCCAGCATGTTTGGGCGAACCGCGTTTCGGAGGGTATGGACGCCGACGTGCTGAAAGCCTCGCTTGATCTGCTGCGCACCCTGACGGAACGGGTGGAGGCGGGCGGATCCTGATCGACCACGCGCGAGCCGTCTCAATGCGCTGGCGATTGTTTTTACGGCCGGCGAAAGAAATCGTAATTCTGACATGTCGCAAGTTTCTAGCTTGCGGCGTGAATCACGAGGAGTGCCGGAATGCGGATTTGGGCGATATGGGGGGCGGTGTTTCTTGCGTTTGCTGGCGCAAGCGCGGCGCGGGCCGATGTGAAGATGACCGGCTCTTTCGTCGCCGATGCCGCCTGTCCGGCAACGCAGGCGATCAAGAGCGGCAAGAATCCCGGCAATGTCTCGACCGCGGCTGGTCAGAGTTATGATCTGCTGGCCGGCAACAAGGACGCGCCCACCCACTACCTCATTCGCGTGCCGGGCGCCGATCCGGAGCGCCGCTGGGTCAAGATCAGCTGCGGTCGTGTTTCGGGCGGCAGCGCGTCGACGATGCCGGCTGCACCGGCGCCTGCCGAGCCGAACAAGCCATCGGCGTCCGGAAAGCCGGAATATGTCTTCGCGCTGAGCTGGCAGCCGGCTTTCTGCGAGACCAAATCCAGCAAGGCCGAATGCCGTGCGCAGACCGCCGCCGGTTTCGATGCGACCCACTTCACCTTGCATGGGTTGTGGCCGCAGCCGAACGGAAATTTCTATTGCCAGGTCGCGGCAAGCGACAAGGCGAACGACGATCCGGCACACTGGCGGGATTTGCCGCCGGTCACCCTTGACCCGAAAACGCGAGCGGAACTCGACCAGGTGATGCCGGGCACCGCGTCCGCCCTCGAAAGGCATGAGTGGATCAAGCACGGCACCTGCTACGGCAAGAGCCAGCAGGAGTATTTCGCCGACGCCTTGAACCTGATGCGCGCGATGAATGCGTCGCCGGTGCGCGATCTCTTCATCAAGAACATCGGCAAGCAACTGACATCCGATCAGATCCGCAGCACCTTCGACAGTGCCTTCGGCAAAGGCGCGGGCGACCGGGTCCGCGTGTCCTGCGTGGTCGATCCTTCGAACGGCAGGCGGCTGATCGGCGAACTGACGCTCGGCCTGACCGGCCCGATCGCTCCGAACGCTTCGCTCGGTGCCCTGCTGCTTGCCTCGGCGCCGACAGCCAAGGCCGGCTGCCCGAAGGGCGCGGTCGATGCCGTCGGGTTCCAGTAAACAGGCCGTACGCGACTGTCGCTTTGCACCGGGGATGGTATGATCCCGGGCGCATCATTCATAGGGGGTGGCGATGAGTGGTATGACGAGCGGCGCGCTGGCGCGGCTGGCGTTCTGGGCCAAGGGCATGACGGCGATCCGCGACGGCCATATGGAGTGGCCGGGCTTTTCCTACACCGAAGTGGAGTGGGCTCGCATGACCACGCTCGCCAAACCCGTCGGCGGCGGCACCTACCAATTGTTTACGCTGGTCAACGCGGCGATCTTCATCGCCATCGCCGCGCTCGGGATGTTCTGTGTCTTCCTGCCGCTGGCGGCGCTGCTGTTCCCGGTACCGGCCGAAACCAGTGCGCTCAAGTTTTCGCTGCTCCTGGCGGCATGCGCCTTCCTGATCATCGGCATCGGCCTGCCGATTTCGCTGCGTCTTTCGACCACGCTCGTGGCGCCGAAGGCAATGCGGGCCGCGCTTGTCGCCGTGCCCGGCGACCAGGCGCTTGCGGCAAAAGTGTCATGGCAGATCAATCGGATCACGCTCGTGCTCTGCGGCCTGCTGGTACCGGGCATTCTTCTGTTCATTGCCTACGATATCGAAGCCGGCCCGATTATTACCGCGTTGAAATGGCTGGCGATCGCGCTGATGGCGGTTTCGGTTGCGATCGGCGGATGGCAGCGGCGCAAACAATCCTGATTGAGCCAATCGCAGGCCTGGGCAGCGTTACGCGCCGGCGCTGCGCTCCGGCCTGGTCCATGTGTTGCGGGCGTCTGCTTCGTTGCCGCCCGGTTCCCCGACAACGCGATCGCGTCCCGTGGATTTGGCCTTGTAGAGACGCTGGTCGGCCAGCGCAAAGAGATCGGCAAGGCAACGGGTCGTCTCGCTGACCGTCGAGATGCCGGCGCTGACGGTAATGTCGAACCGGCTGGTGCTCGCGGACGTCTTGACCGCTTGCCTGACGGTTTCACCCAGCAGCCTGGCGAGCGGCTGCGGACGCCAGCCGAGGATGGCGAATTCCTCACCGCCGATCCTGAACAATTGATCTTCGGTCCCGACAAGTTCGCCAAGCAAAATCGCCAGGGCTTTCAGCACCTTGTCTCCCTCGGCGTGGCCGAAGCGGTCGTTGATCGATTTGAAGTGGTCGACATCGATGATCAGCAGGCTGAGCGGCCTGGCGGTCCGCAGGCTGGCGGTAACGGCGGCCTCGCCATCGCTGTCGAAGCGCCCCCTGTGCAGGAGGCCGGTGAGGCCGTCGCGACCAACATGCTCGACCAGCGCCTCATAGCGCTCGCGATAGGTCAGCGTGTCGAAAATGTCGGAAAGCCCGCGCGGCGCCGGCACCTGCCGCGCCTCGAACCACCTGATATAGGCGACCAGCATGGTGCTGTAGACCAGGGCCGCTGCCATCTTGGCGAACCAGCCGCCGAAGAACACCGCGACCGGCGCACCGGTGACGAAATGCAGCGCCGTGAAAAAGCCTGCCTGGTCGAAGGTGAGCACGCAGGCGACGGAGACCAGGATGCGGGTGAAAAGCGCCTTGCGCAGGTATTTGCCGAGCTTTTCATAGAGCAGAATGATCAGGATGGCGTCGACGAACAGCAGTGTCGTGCCCCACACCATCAGCCAGCCCATCTCATCGATAAAGCCGATGTCGGGAAGCTTGCCGTCGGGCAGCAGTGCGATGTCGTGCAGGCGCAGGATCAGCACGAGCCCGACCATCAGGGCATTGCCGAGCAGCAGGCCGTAAATCGGCTGCCGGACAGTTGCCGCGTCCTCCTTGATGTAGAGCAGGAGAAGCATCACCAGCTTGCCGGAAAACAGCACGGCCGAACCCGGCGATACCATGCCGAACGGCAGCGCGACGTAGAAGACGCTGGCGAGATAGGTTTCCAGGAAATGCATGACGCCAAGGGCGCAAACAAAGACGCCGAGGCCGATGCGGCCCCTGAACCGGAAAAGCGTGACCATGATGCCGAAATAGAGAACCGCTTCGGCAAAAAGCAGGAAACTGTTCAACACGGCCCGATCTCTCTCCCCGAAATCGCGGCTGCCAGCGATTTCCCATCCAACATTGTTTGACGCGGAATGATTAACCGGAGCTTTCGCCTGGGCGCCGGCACGAAATGAAGCGGCTAAGCGTTTGCGGGTGCGACCAAATCCGCCTGGAGCGGGTCATCGTTTCACGGAACCGCTGAACCGCTCCATCTTTTTTGTTTTGACGCAATTCCGGACGGAAAACCGTTTCACATTTTTCCTGGAATTGCTTTAGGGCCAAAACTGTTTGCCGTTCGGGGCCGCATCGCTTACATAGCCCCCAACTTCCATCCAATCCGACATCAGTCGACTTTTCAGGGAAAGCGCGCGTGGCACGCCAGTTCATCTATCACATGGCCGGCCTCAACAAGGCCTACGGCACCAAGAAGGTGCTCGAGAACATCCATCTGTCCTTCTACCCGGACGCCAAGATCGGCATCCTCGGCCCCAACGGCGCCGGCAAGTCGACGATCCTCAAGATCATGGCCGGCATCGACAAGGAGTGGAGCGGCGAGGCCTGGCTGGCCGAGGGTGCTACCGTCGGTTACCTGGCGCAGGAGCCGGCGCTCGATCCGAACAAGAACGTGTTCGAAAACGTCATGGAAGGCGTCGCCGCCAAGACCGCCATCATCGAGCGCTACAACGAATTGATGATGAACTATTCTGACGAGACGGCGGACGAGTCGGCCAAGCTGCAGGACGAGATGGACCGGCTCAACCTGTGGGATCTCGAACAGCAGGTCGAGATGGCGATGGAGGCACTCGGCTGCCCGCCCAAGGAGGCCGATGTCACCAAGCTGTCGGGCGGCGAACGCCGTCGCGTCGCGCTTTGCCAGCTCTTGCTGCGCCAGCCCGACCTTCTGCTGCTCGACGAGCCGACCAACCATCTCGACGCCGAGACGACGGCGTGGCTGGAAAAGCATCTGCGCGCCTATCCGGGCGCGGTGATGATCATCACCCACGATCGCTACTTCCTCGACAATGTCACCGGCTGGATTCTCGAGCTCGATCGCGGCCGCGGTATCCCGTACGAAGGCAACTACACCAAATACCTCGAAGCCAAGGCCAAGCGGCTCAAGCAGGAAGGCCGCGAGGACGATGCGCGCCAGCGGGCGATCGGCCGCGAGCGCGAGTGGATCCAGTCCAGCCCGAAAGCCCGGCAGACCAAGTCGAAAGCCCGTATCCAGGCCTTCCAGGATCTGCTGGATGCAGCCGACAAGCGGCGTCCGAGCGACACCCAGATCGTCATTCCGCATGGCGAGCGGCTCGGCAATGTGGTGATCGAGGTCGAGGGCCTGTCGAAGGGCTTTGGCGACACGCTTTTGATCGACGATCTCGAATTCAAGCTGCCGCCGGGCGGCATCGTCGGCGTCATCGGCCCGAACGGCGCCGGCAAGACGACGCTGTTCCGCATGATCACCGGCCAGGAAAAGCCCGATGCCGGCACCATTCGCGTCGGCGAGACGGTCAAGCTCGGTTATGTCGACCAGAGCCGCGACGCGCTCGACCCGACCAAGACGGTCTGGGAAGAGATCTCGGGCGGCGCCGAAGTGGTCAAGCTCGGCAAGTTCGAAGCCAACACCCGCGCCTATTGCGCGTCGTTCAATTTCCGCGGCGGCGACCAGCAGCAGAAGGTCGGCAACCTGTCCGGCGGCCAGCGCAACCGCGTGCATCTGGCCAAGATGCTGAAGACCGGCGGCAATGTGCTGCTGCTCGACGAACCGACCAACGATCTCGATACCGAAACGCTGGCCGCACTCGAAGACGCGCTCGAGAGCTTCGCCGGCTGCGCCGTCATCATCTCGCACGACCGCATGTTCCTCGATCGTCTGGCGACGCACATCCTCGCCTTCGAGGGCGACAGCCACGTCGAATGGTTCGAAGGCAATTTCGAGGATTACGAGCAGGACAAGATCCGCCGGCTTGGGCCTGAGGCGGTCAATCCGCATAGGATGACGTATAAGCGGCTGACGCGGTAACAACGGATTGGTTGCAAGCGCCCCAGGCTGCTCGTAGAATTACCGGAAGGAGATAAACATGCTTAATGTCGAGCTTCCTACCGCGCTGGAAAAACGCCTCGAGATCGTCGCAAGGAAAACTGGCCGGACAAAACATGACGTAGTCGTTGAGGCCATTGTCGAGCAAATTCAGGATCTGGAAGACGGACTAATCGCCCTCGAGCGCCTTAACGATGGTGAAGGTGAATGGCTTTCTCTGGCCGAAGCTAAGGAACGACTGGGATTGGACGCAAGCGACCGCAGTGACGGTTGATCGTGTGGACAATTCGTGTCGAGAAGCGTGCACTGAAGGATATCTCCAATTGCAAAGGTCCGATCAGCGTCGGATTGTGGACTTCCTGGAAAACAGGCTCGCCTCGCGCGATAATCCACGCGAACTTGGCGAAGCGCTAACAGGACCACTGGCAGGTCTCTGGAAATATCGTGTGGGCTCATTCCGAATTCTGACAAGGATCGATGATAGCGCTGTCGCGATTTGGGTGGTTCAAGTAGGCGACCGTCGCGAGGTCTATCGATGAATACAGTCGCGAAGGTGAGACCCGACTGGTCCGCCGCCCTCTACCTGAAGTTTGAGGACGAGCGCACCCGCCCCGCGCGCGATCTCGTTGCGCAGGTGCCGGTGCCGGAACCGCGCCGGGTGGTCGACATTGGCTGCGGGCCGGGCAATTCGACCGAATTGCTGGTCGAGCGCTGGCCGCGGGCGCAGATCAGCGGCTTCGATACCTCGCCCGACATGATCGAGAAGGCCAGGGCGCGCCTGCCCGGTGTCAGCTTTGCCTTGGCGGATGCGGCGGCGTGGCAGCCGACCGAACCGGTCGACGTGATCTTTGCCAATGCGGTGTTTCAATGGCTGCCGGAGCATCCGGCGGTCTTCCAGCGGCTGATGGGATTTTTGGCGCCCGGCGGCGCGCTTGCCGTGCAGATGCCGGACAATATGGCCGAACCTTCGCACCGGCTGATGCGGGAGACCGCGGCCGAGATGCCGTCTGCCGAAAAGCTCGAGCGCGCGGCCCGCGCGCCGCTGCCGCCGGTCGCGTTCTATTACGACCTTTTGTCGCCATTCTCGGATCGGCTCGATATCTGGCACACGATCTACAACCATCCGCTGGCCGATGCCGAGGCGATCGTCGAGTGGGTGAAATCGACGGGGCTGAAGCCGTTCCTCGATCCGCTCGACGAAAACGAGCGGCAGCTTTTCCTGAAGCGCTACGCGGCCGGGATCAGCGAAGCCTATCCGAAAACGGCAAGCGGCAAGGTGTTGCTGCGCTTTCCCCGTCTCTTCATCGTGGCGCGGCGTTCCGCTTAGAAACGCTTAGCTACACCCAAAAACAGCCAGCAGCGGATGCTTGACCGGCTTTCGCCGTCATGCGCATCTCGCTGGGGCACGGCCCTTTATGGGCCATGGGGGTGGATGATGACACTGAAAAAGATGGGTTTCGGCGGCAGCATTTGTGCGGCCGCTGTGCTTGCCTTGTCTCTATCGGCGGAGGCCAAGCGAGCGCGCTGCTTCACCAGCGACGACGGCTATTTCTCGTGCAGCTATCGGGCGCTGGACGATGCCGGCAGCTTTCGCATCTCGGCGCCGGGTTATCCGACCTACGTCCTGGAAATCGACGGACCGGGTTTTGCCTATGGCTATGTCAATCTCGGCCGCCGCAACGTGCCGCTGCCCGGGCAATTCGTGCGCAGCGGCGATGACGGTGCCTGCTGGAACAACCCGCAGACCAATACCAAGCTCTGCGCCTGGTAAAGACCCGTCCCAGGGACTTGATTTAAACGGGCATAAACTGGCTAGGTGCAAAAGAGGTTGCGCCGAGCTTTTTGCGGCGTCGACATGAAGCCGCAACGCCTGCGCACGGGACGAACTGGAAATGCATCGCGTCATCATCAGCGGCATCGGCGTTGAAATCCCCGAAGCCTTGATCACCAATGAGGAACTCGTCGCCAGCTTCAACGCCTGGGTGGACATGGAGAACGTCCGCCGCGAGGTGTCGGGCGAGCCGCTGGTACAGAAATCGGACAGTGCCTTCATCGTCCATGCCTCGGGCGTCCAGACCCGCCATGTCATCGAACGGGAAGGCATCCTCGATCCGACCCGCATGGCGCCGCGTTTCGCGGCGCGGCCCGACGATGCGCTGTCGCTGGAGGCCGAGTTCGGCATCGCTTCGGCCCGCAAGGCGCTCGATCATGCCGGGCTGAAGCCTGGCGACATCGACCTGGTGATCTGCTCGGCCTCGCACCATCAGCGGCCCTATCCGGCGATCGCCATCGAAATGCAGCAGGCGCTGGGCACGAAAGGCGCCGGCTTCGATATGGGGCTTGGCTGCTCTTCGGCAGCGGCGGCGTTGCACATCGCCGTCAATCTGGTACGGGCAGGGGCGCATAAACGCGTGCTGGTGACGACGCCGGAGATCATCACCGGTCACCTCAATTTTCGCGACCGGCAGACGCATTTCATCTTCGGCGACGCTTCCGTGTCGATGGTCGTCGAAGGGCTCGCCCAGGGCGAGAAGCGGCCGGGCCGCTTCGAGGTGCTCGATACGCGCGCCTGGACGCAGATGTCGAACAGCATCCGCACCAATCTCGGTTACTATACCCGCGCCACCCAGGACGATCCGTACATGATCGATCTGGAAGGCAATCTGATCAAGCAGATCGGCAACAAGGTGTTCAAGGAAGTCACCGTCGCCGGCCACAAGTTCATCGTCGAATTCCTGGCCGAGCACGGGCTGACGCCGCAAGCGATCCGGCGCTTCTGGCTGCATCAGGCCAATGCGCGGATGAACGCCATGATCCTGAAACTGTCGTTCGGCCATGACGTCGACCACGACCGCGCGCCGATGGTGCTGGAGCGCCTCGGCAACACCGCCGCCGCCGGCGCCATCATCGCCCTGTCGGAGAATCATGCCGACATGAAGGCCGGCGACTACGGCCTGCTCTGCGCCTTCGGCGCCGGCTACTCGATCGGCGGCGCGCTATTGCGCATGCTTTAGATTTTTTGTTTTACGCATGTCGTTGTCCCAAAACCACTGCACACCCTCGGTTCAAGCCCGAGGGCATGCTTTTGGGCGACATGCATTAGCCCGGCGCGAACGGCACCAGCATCGGAACGCGCCTGGCATAGTCGTCGTAAGCGCTACCCAGTTCACCGCGCAGAAAACGCTCCTCCAGCCTTGCCTTCATGACGATGCCGACGGTGATGAGGATGGCGCCGGCAACGCCCCAGACAGTGCCTTTCGCCGCCATGGTGGCGAGGATCGCCAGAAGCAGGCCGGTATAGATCGGGTGGCGGACCAGCCGGTAAGGGCCGGTGTCGACGACGCGATGCGCGGCCTTGGCGGTGACCGTGGCCGACCACAGGCGGCCAAGATGCAGCCGCGCCCACCAGGCAAATGCCAGACCGGCGGCAATCAGCGCCACGCAGATCCACGCTTCGGCAAGGTTCGGCGTCCAAAGCCTCAGCGGGCCGGCATAACCGTGCGCCGGGATGAAGAGCAGGATCGTGCCGAGCACCATGACGGCGCGGGATGGAAGCTCCACCCCGAAGCCGGCGCGTTTTTCGGCCCGGTCGGCCCAGAAGGCGGCCGCGGCCCATGAAACCACCCAGAGCAGCCAGAGCTGTGCGATTGCCGATGCGGGATGCATGATAAACCTCCGCGGGCTTGACCTGATCGATATTATCAACCGATGCAGCGCGGCAGCAATGCGGCACGCTTTGCACGAGGCTGATTCAACCAGGACGCTGGTGGTGCCGACCCGTATCAGCCGTCTTGATTGGAGCATCAACGCTTTCGACTGGACCCTATGAATCGACTTCGGCTAACTGCATCCGGCAGCTAGGAATGAAACCAATGCCGGATATGTTTCCCGAAGCCGAAACTCCGGTCGAGATCGTCCCGTCGCGAAAACTCGCCGCCAGGGTGGCGGCGCTCTATCTCGCATCATTCGATCGTTTTGAGACACGAGCGGTGGATACGCTGCAACTCGGTTTCGACGGCATCGACGGCGATTTCCATGCCGGCACGACGCGGCGCTCCGGCGGGCGGGAACCCTGGTATCGGCGCGGCACCGAGATGCGCAACGAACGGCAATTGTCGATCGTGGCTGCGGACGAACTGGCAATCGTCGCCGAACGGATGGGCATCGCCGAGATCAAGCCGGAATGGATCGGCGCCAATCTCCTGATCGAAGGCCTGCCGCGCCTCTCCATGCTGCCGTCCGGCACGCTGCTGTTCTTCAAAGGCGGCGCGACCGTCAAGGTCGACGCGCAGAACGGGCCTTGCCGGATCGCCGGGCGATCGGTCGCCGAAAATGCCGGGATGGCCGACCATGAGGCCGGCGCGCTGCTGTTCCCGAAGGCGGCGAAGCGGTTGCGCGGGCTCGTCGCCTGGGTCGAGAAGCCCGGCACGATCGCGGCCGGCGAGGAGATATCGGTACGCGTGCCCGAGCAGTGGATTTACCGGGCCTAGTCCAGGCAAGGCGACCTCTAGTCACGGCGTATTTTGTTCTTGCTTTGTGCCGGCAGCTATGCTACTAATTTGGGTATGGTGCCAATTGGGCTCCAACGACCCGCCCGCGAGGCGGGTTTTTTATTTCAGGCTTTGAAAGTTCCGATGCTGCCGACCTGAGGTCGGCGGGACAGCGCCCCCCTCTGTCCTGCCGGACATCTCCCCCACGAGGGGGGAGATTGGCCGTCACCTTTCAATTTCGCCAATCACAACGGTGAAGCGCCGTAGAACTCGACGCGTGTGCCTGCCATTCTCTACGCCTCATCCTCATCGTCGAGCAGACGGGTGGCGCGCCAGCGGGTGAGCACATTGTTGGTCTGTTCGATGACGAAGAAGCGCGCGGAATCGCGGTCATAGCCTTCGGCCAGCAGCTTTTCGTAGTCGGTGTGCATATGGCGGATGTGGGCTATTGTCGCCAGCCACACGGCAATGCTCGGCGGCAAGGTCTTCATGTGCACGGCGCCGGCATCGGCACGGATCTTCTCCATGTCGGCATAGGGCGCCAGCGGCAGCAGCGCTGTCAGCGCCTTGGCGATAGCGCGGCGGCGGCCGGTCGGCGCGCTCATCACTCCACCGGCCCTGGCTCGTCCCGCCCAGCGATGGTCGCATCGGCAAAGGCATCAGTCGAGGCGAAATAAGGCTTGATGTCGATGACCGGCGTGCCGTCGAGCACGTCGATGGCATCGAGATCGACGCGGCCGGTGTCGATGTCGACGGCAACCAGCTTTGCGACATGCAGCCCAATTGGGTTCGGCCGGGCAGGGGAGCGCAGCGAAAAGACGCCTTTCGGTTCAGCCGCATGGCGGGGTTTCTGGACAATCAGTTGCCGCGGCGCATGGTGCAGCCAGGACAGGATGATCACGTGGCTGGCGCGTTCCAGCCCAAGCAAGCCGTCCCGATAAAGCGGGTCGATGACCAAGTGCGCCGGCTGTTCCGTCTCCCGCGCCGCCTTCATGTTTTTGGGGCAAGTCTCCCGCGTGATCCAAGGCGAAGCGATGCGGCCGATGAAGACGACATGGCCATCCGGCGGCATCGTTGCCGGGTCGGTTTCCAGGAGCTTTTCGCCGCTGCGCGTCTCGAACATGGTTCTCGCCCCGATCATGCGTCCGTTTTTGCGCGATCCGCCACGCATGCGTCATTTTCTTGTCCGGAAGCGACATAGCGCTTGCAAGCCTATCCAAACCGACATAAACATATGTTTATATCTTTTCAAAGAGAATGCTCGCATGCATGTCGCTCTCGACACGATGGTAGATACATTGAAGGCGGCGGCGGAATCCAGCCGGCTGCGCATATTGGCGCTGCTGTCGCGCGGCGATCTGACCGTTTCAGATCTCACCGAAATCCTCGGCCAGTCGCAGCCGCGCGTCTCGCGCCATTTGAAATTGCTGCTGGAGGCCGGGCTGATCGGCCGCTACCAGGAGGGCTCGTGGGCGTTCTTCCGGCTATCGGATTCCGATGCGTCGCGCGATTTCGTGCTTAGGCTGGTCTCCGGCATCCGCGGCGCCGATCCGCAGGTCGAGCGTGATCTCGAACGGCTGGCCGCAGTCAAGCGCAAGCGGCAGGACCGGGCCGCCGAATATTTCTCGGTCAACGCCGCAAGCTGGGACCATATCCGCTCGCTGCACGTGCCGGATCGCGCCGTCGAAGCAGCCCTCATCAAGCTCGTCGGCAAGCGGCCGTTCCAGTCGATGCTCGATCTCGGCACCGGCACCGGACGGCTGCTCGAGATATTTTCGCCGCTCTATCGGCGCGGTGTCGGCATCGACATGTCGCGCGAGATGCTGACGGTGGCGCGCGCCAATCTCGACAAGGCCGGCGTTTCGAATGCGCAGGTGCGCCAGGGCGACATTTTCGCGCCTCCGGTCGAACGCGACGCCTTCGATCTCGTTACCATCCATCAGGTGCTGCACTATCTCGACGATCCCGCCCGCGCCATCCGCGAGGCAGCGCGTCTGCTGCGCCCGGCCGGCCGGCTGGTGATCGTCGATTTCGCGCCGCACACGCTGGAGTTCTTGCGCGACGAGCACGCGCATATGCGTCTCGGCTTTTCCGACCGGCAGATTGGCGACTGGTTTTCCGAGGCCGGCCTCGACCTCGAGGACAGCCAGGAATTCGAGCCGCGCGGCGGCAACGAGGCCAAGCTCACCGTCAAACTCTGGCTCGGCCGCGATCGGCGCATGCTGATTGCCGAGCCTTCCAACGACAGACAACCGGCCAATGCGTATCCGATAGGGGAAACCGCCTGATGAACCAGTTCCGCTTCTCCCGCCGCCCCGACATCGGCGACAAGGTCAGGGTTTCGTTCGAGTTCTTTCCGCCGAAAAACGATGAGATGGAAGCAAGGCTGTGGGACACGGTCACCCGGCTTGAGCCGCTCAAGCCGAAATTCGTCTCGGTCACCTATGGCGCCGGTGGTTCGACCCGCGAGCGGACGGCCCGCACCGTCAAGCGCATCCTCAATGAAACGACGCTGACGCCGGCGGCGCACATGACTTGCGTCGATGCGGCGCGTCACGAGGTCGATGCGGTGATCCGGGAGTTCGCCGATATGGGCGTCAAGCGTTTCGTCGCCCTGCGCGGCGATCCGGCCGAGGGCGTCGGCGCGGCCTACCGGCCGCATCCGGAAGGCTATGCCAATGGCGCCGAACTGGTTGATGCGCTGAAGGGCGCCGGCGATTTCGACATATCGGTCTCGGCCTATCCGGAAAAGCATCCGGAAAGCCCGGATTTCGCCACCGACTTCGATATGCTGAAGCGCAAGGCCGACAACGGAGCGACGCGGGCGATCACCCAGTTCTTCTTCGACAACGATCTCTATGAGCGCTATGTCGAGCGGGCACGGCGGGCCGGCATCTACATACCGATCGTGCCGGGCATATTGCCGGTGCACAATTTCACCCAGGTCGCCAACTTCTCGGCGCGGTGCGGCGCCTTGGTGCCAGCATGGCTGGCCGAGCGTTTCGATGGGCTGCAGAACGATCCGCAAACGCATGCGCTGGTGGCATCTGCCGTGGCCGCCGAGCAGGTGCTGGACCTTGTCGAGCGCGGCGTCGGCGATTTCCACTTCTACACGATGAACCGAGCCGATCTGGTCTTCGCCATCTGCCACATGATCGGCATCAGGTCGCACGAAGTCGAGGCGGCGGGATCAGCCGCGGCGTAAGGCGGCAAGCTCCTTTTTGAAATGTCAAAGATCGGGGGAATGCAAAAGGCCGGGCAAAATGCCCGGCCTTTTCAAATGGTTTGGAGTATTCGGTGCTGGTCTTCCCCCGCTCAGCGGCCTTATGGAAGGACGCCCATAATGAGGGCGCCGATGAATGCAAACGCAGCACAAATCATCAATGCGTTGATCGGCCTCGTCAGTCCCATGTCATAGCCTCCTCTTAAAGAGCTATGGCGAGAGTCTAGGGTCATTTGTGCCACAGGCAAGCAGAAACTTTGCTGCAATGCGACGAGATTGTGGAATTTGCGACCTGCCGTTTGCCGTTAGGCATTGAAACTCTTTGTCAAAAGCCGGCCCGGGACCTGTGAATAATTTGTGGCAAAGCCGTGGCAGCAGCGAGAATGGCAGCGCTACCGCGGCGGAAATCGGAATCGATTTTCGGAACGACTGAAGATTCGACGCATCCTTTGCGCATCCAACCGGATGCTGCACGCTATACGCACGCTATACGAATGCGGTGGGCAACCGGCAGCGTTGTGAGATAGCCAGGACTTGAATTTTCTGCCAATTGGCAGTATATTGTCTGCCAAGTGATGGAGGCCGGAATGAGTGTCGGTTATGCGGTTCGCGATCCTGCAAATCAGGCTTTGCCGGCAAATCTGGCGGATGCCTCGGCACGGGCGCGGCTCACGCCAGCGGCTGTTGCCGGCATCGTCAGGCTCGCAGACATCTGGCATCTGACCAGCACCGAGATCTGTACCTTGATCGGCGACGTGTCGGAGAGAACCTGGTTCCGCATGAAGAAAGGCGAGTGGGAGGGCGTTCTCTCCCAGGATTCGCTGACACGCATCAGCGCCCTGATCGGCATCTTCAAGGGACTGCGGCTTCTGTTCTCCGAAGCGCTTGCCGATGAATGGGTGCGGTTGCCGAACAAAGGGCCGCTTTATGGTGGCCGGCGCCCCCTGGACGTGATGATCGAGGGCGGCATTCCGAAGCTGCTGCAGGTTCGCCAACACATCGACGCTTTGCGCGGTGGACTTTGAATGCAGATCCCGCCGCGCGCTGACATTTCCCAGCGCGACACGATCCGGCTGATTTCGACAGGCAGGCTCAAGGAACCGGTCCTGATGCCGTTGGCCAGGAATCATGGAGATTTGGAGGACCTTGCGGAGCTCGAAGGGGCCACCAGCGGCCGTCTTCAGGCGCAGCAAGGGGGATTGCCCGACCTCGATCCGCGCGAACTGGTTTTCGGGAGGCCGGGCTACACCTTCATCAATGCGGCTTTCGCTTACACCCGTCCGGGCGGCAATCGTTTCAACGATGATGCCAGGGGCGTCTGGTACTGTGGGTTCGATGCGGAAACCGCGCTCGGCGAGGTCTCTTTTCATCTGACGCGCGAGCTTGCCGCAATCGAACGGTTTGAAAACGTCACCGACTACGCGGAGCTCGTTGCCGACTTCATAGGCTCGTTTCACGATCTGCGCGGTGCTGAGTTCAGCAAGGACCCGGTGCTCGATCCGGATACCGCCTTAGCCTATCCTGCCGGTCAGGCGCTGGCGAAGCAACTCCGCAAGCAAGACGCCGCGACCGGTCTTGTGTATCCTTCCGTGAGACATGTCGGCGGGACCTGCCTTGCCGCCTTCCTTCCCGATCTCGTTCAGAATCTCAGGCAAGGCGGTATCTGGCGTCTGGAATGGCAGGGTTCATCTGTTCCCGCGATCACGCCCATATAGCGCACGATCGGGAGCGACAACTTCGCTGCGCCATCTCTAACGCCGCCCGAACAGGCGACCGTCGATGGTGACGAGGCCGAGGGCGATCAGCGCCATGCCGCCGAGTTCGAACAGTTCGAGCCGCTCGCCCAGGAACAGGAAACCGAGCAGGATGGCACTGGCCGGCACGATCAGCGTGACCAGCGAGGCGTTGGTGGCGCCGGCCGAGGCGACGAGATTGAAATAGAGGATGTAGGCGAAGGCCGTCGACAGCAGCGCCAGTGCCAGCACCGCCGCCCAGACCGGCGGCGAGGCCGAAAACAGATTGGCGGCATCATAGGTGAACAGAACGACCGGGATCATAATGATGGTCGAGCAGGTCAATTGGCCGGTGGCAATGACCGGTGACGGCACACCCTTGAAGCGGCGGGCGATCATCAGCGCAACCGCATAGGATAGCGATGCTCCGATGAGCGCGAATTTCGCCCAGACCGGACCGCCGAGCCCGGCGACGAGGCCGGGGCCGATCATCACCGCCGTTCCCGCGATACCGAGGGCGATGCCGGCAAGCTTGTTCCACGACAGCTTTTCGTCGCTGGTCAGGGCGTTGGCGAGGATCAGCGTCCAGAACGGCGTCGTCGAATTGAGCACCGAGGCGACACCGGCGCCAAGCTTGGTCTGGCCGGCAAAGATCAGCGAGAAAGGGATGACGTTGTTGGCGAGCGCCAGCAGGAAGAACAGGCCGGCATGCGGCAAGGCGAGGCGAAACGACGGGCCTCGGACCGCAAGATAGAGCTGCAACGCGATCGCAGCTATGGTGACGCGGAACAGCACCAGCACCAGCGGCGGAAGTTCCGCTACCGCAATACGGGCAAAGAAGAACGAGCCGCCCCAGATGGCGCCGAGCAGCAGAAGCTGCGCCCAGTCCTTGAGCACCATCGGACCGCGCATCGTGGTGGTGGCAGCTATCGCCATTGGTCGTCCTCCCAGACGAGATGCCTTCCTCTTCAGGCGTCTGTTCACGCCATACCCGATCCGGCCGCAAGGGCCACCCGAAACCTGAGCGATGGCCTAGCTCGCTCATAACCGGCGTGCAGCACCGGCGTAGCGCCGCGAAGCCAGGGCGGCGAGACATAGAATTGTTTTCATTAGCCGCTAGCTTGGATTAATTGTGCGCAGCCTCAGTCAAGGGATTCGTCCATGCAGCGATTCGAAAATGCCCGCGAGGCAGCGCTGGCGCTTCGCCCGGACGATCCGATCTATTGCTTCCGCCCGCAGGTGCTGAAGGCGGACGCCAAACAGTTCATGGGCATGTTTCCCGGCAAGACCGCCTATGCGGTCAAGACCAATGGCGAGCAGATCGTGCTCAACGCCCTGGTCGAGGCCGGCGTCGGTGCCTTCGATGTGGCCTCGCCCGGCGAATTCGCCGCCGTGCGCGCCGTCTCGCCGGACGCCGAGATGCTCTACATGCACCCCGTGAAGGCGCAGTCGGACATCAGGCTGGCGCTGGAAAAATACGCCATCCGCGTCATTTCGCTCGACCATGAGGACGAGGTCACCAAGCTGACCAGGGTGGTGCGGGCGCTCGACATCGATCCGGGCGCCATCACCGTGTTCGTGCGCATCCAGACGAAAGGCTCGGCGGCCTACGAACTGTCGAAGAAGTTCGGCGCCGGACCGGCCAATGCGGTCGAACTGGCCGAACGGCTGAACCGGACGGGCTACAAGGTCGGGCTGTGCTTTCACGTCGGCAGCCAGATCGAGGATCCCGACACCTATGAGCGGGCGCTGGCCTCCGCCGACTGGGTGCGCAACCGCGTCGGCTTCGACGTTGCCGGGCTCGATGTCGGCGGCGGCTTTCCCGCCGAATACGGTCATGATCCGAACAGCCGCAAGCCGGAAATGCCGTCGCTCGGCCAGATCATGTCGCGGCTGTCGGGCGACCTCCAGGAGTACCAGTTCGACCAGTTGCCGCTGGTGGCTGAGCCCGGCCGGGTGATCGTGGCGCGCTGCCTGTCGCTGATCGTGCGCGTGCTGCTGCGCAAGGGCAAAAGGCTCTACATCAATGACGGCATCTGGGCATCGCTGTCGGATTCATGGACCGGCAAGATCACGCTGCCGGCACGCTTCATCCCCGATCCGGCGATCCGCTCGCGCAATGGCGAGGACAAGACCATCGTGCCGTTCAAGGTCTGTGGCGCGACCTGCGATTCCGTCGACATATTGTCGCGGCCGTTCTGGCTGCCCGAGACAGTCGATACCGGCGACTGGATCGAGATCGGCCATATCGGCGCCTATTCGCTGTCGCTCAGAACACGGTTCAACGGCTTCTATCCCGACACATTCGTCGAGGTGGCGACGCCGTTCGACGAAGGCGATGCGCCGCAGGGGTTCGCCAGCCTGGAGACGATGGCGGATTAGTGGATGGTGGAATAGTGAATGGTGAATGGTGAATAGTGAATAGTGAATAAATGAATAGTGGTAATTCTGGTGCTCAATGCGGCTCCGGTGCTATTCTTTTCACCATTCACCATTCACCATTCACAGTCTCGCCAGCAGCTCCGGCGTCGGCCAGCCGTCGACCGGCAGGCCCAGCCGCTTCTGCTCCTTGCGGATCGCTTCGCGGGTGTTGGTGCCCAGGATGCCGTCGACGGTGCCGACGTCATAGCCTTTCGCCTCGAGCTTGGTCTGTAGCGCCTTCATCTGGTCGGCGTCGAGGCCGGGTTCGGGGTTGCGCGGATCGAATCGCGGCGCGCCCCCCAGTCGGGCGGCAAGATTTGCCGCGGTCAGGGCATAGGTGAAGGACTGGTTCCACTCGAGATAGACGTCGAAATTGTCGTAGGTCAGAAAGGCTGGCCCCTTGCGACCCATGGGCAGCGCCAGGCCGGCCTTCAGGCCGTTGTCGAGAAGCGGCGTACCGTCGGGCCTGGTAACGCCCCACTGGCTCCATTGCGTCAACGGCAGCTTGTTGGTGCGTCCCGTCTGCTCCCACGGCAAATCGTCAGGCACACGGACTTCCTCGATCCAGGGCTGGTCGCGCTTCCAGCCGCGCGACTGGATCTTGCTGGCCGTGCTCATGATCACGTCCGGCGCGCTGCCGCGCAGGTCGACCAGGCCGTCGCCGTCGCCGTCGACGCCGTGGCCGAGATAGTCGGAAGGCAACATCTGGGTCTGGCCGATCTCGCCGGCCCAGGCACCGGTGACGTCGGCCGGCACCACGCCGCGATCGATCAACATCAGCAGCGGCACGATCTGCGGCCGGAACAGCTGCGGACGGCGGCAGTCATGCGAGAGGCTCACCAGCGCGTTCAGCGTATGAAAATCGCCCTGCACGGCGCCAAAATCGGTCTCCAGGGCCCAGAAGGCGGCGATGACCGGCGCCTGCACGCCGTATTCGCGATCGGCGCGGACAAAGACCTCGGCATATTTTTGCAGATTGGCCGCACCTTGCTTCAGCCGATGGGACGAGATCATGCGGTTCGAGAATTCGATGAAGGTCTGGGTGAAGACGCCCTGGGCGCGGTCGCGTGCCAACGCCTTCTCATCGAGGGTGGCGTTTTCCAGCGCATCAAGGCCGGCAGCGCCGACGCCGGCCGCCCTGGCCTCCGCCGCCACGCCGTGCTTCCATGACTCGAAATCCCCGCCGCATTGCTGTGCCGCGGCCGGCACGGCGGTCAGGAGCAGCGCCGCGAGAAGTCCAAAGCGCAATCGCATCGCTATCCTTCCAAGAAGATTACCGGCGGTTGCAGGCATTCGTCGTTGGCTGTGTCGAAAAGCAGGCGGCAGGCCTGGTGTCAACGGGTGTTCTGCCGCAACCACTTCTTCCACGCGGCTTCGGAGCCGTTGAAGACGCTGATGTCGGCGTTTCCGGCCATGCCCGGCACGACACCCGTTCCGGTATACTGCCAGAAGGTGAAGGGATGGCTGCCGTATTTCTGGCGCGGGTGCCCGGCGACGGAGCGCAGCCAGTAGGGGTAATTGCGGAAGCCCGATAAACCGTTATCTTCGAAGAAATCGACAGACGTGTAGATGATTGGCTTCTTGCCGTAGTATTTTTCGACGATTTCGAGGAACGTGCTCATCTCGCTGCGTACCGTGGCCGGATCGGGCCGCAGCTTACAGGTCGGCGATTTCGGGTTCCATTCCATGTCGAGAACCGGCGGCATCGCCGAGCTGTCTTTGGGCACGTTCTGGATGAACCAGCGCGCCTGGGTAGCGGCCGGCGTGCAAAAGTAGAAGAAGTGATAGGCGGCGCGGGGAATGCCCGAGGCCTTGGTGCGGCTCCAATGCTCGCTGAAAGCTTCATCGAACCGGTCTCCGCCCTCGGTTGCCTTGATGAAGGCGAAGGAAATGCCGCTGGCCCTGGCCGCCGGCCAGTCGATCGAGGTCTGGTATTTGGAAACGTCGGTGCCGTGGACGGCATAGCTCCACGGTGCGCCGCTGTCCCATTCATGCGGGTCGGAATCGGCAAAACGCGGCGCGCGTACCGCAACCATCGAGGCGCTGGACGACGACAGCGATGGCGTCAGATCCTCGACCGTCGAGCAGGCACCAAGCAGCGTCAGCGTGATGAGAACCGCGAAACGGCGCATCGCTACTTCCCGAGCCGGTTTCAGCCGGCCGCTGATGGGTCTTTCCGCGGGTGCCCCTCGACCGGGCGCAGCGTGTCTGAAACCGACTTACGCGACGCACCTGGATCTTCGTTTCATGCATTCCCAAACCGTTACGCAGTTTTGGGACGCATGCATTCAAGCCCCGCCGGACGGTCACCCCACAGGATCGCCCGGTCTGTCCCAAGCGCGTCGCTTCGACGCGCTTAGCTCTTTTGTCTATGCATGTCGTTGTCCCAAAACCGCTGCGCACTTCTGGGCGACATGCACCTGTGATCGCCGATCATGGTTGATATTCGGTTGACGGCGCTCGACAAGAGCCGCGATTTTGCCGAAACAATGGCGGCAAATCGATGACATAGATCGCGCTCAGGGGAATTCGAAAAAATGCAGATCCTCCTGAAGTTCGTCAAATGGCTGCTCGGCCTGGCTGTGCTGGCCGCTGCGATACTCGCCGGCTGGCTGTATTTCGCGCCGCCGGAACTGATCCGCGTCGGTTCCGGCTATGCCGCCAAGATCGTCTGCTCGAACGTCTTCATCGCCGGGCGAGACGCCAACGACGTGCTCGCCGTCGATGTGCAGGCGCCGGGTCATCCGCTGCTGAAGCTGATGAGAGTGTCGGTGGACAAGGAGAAGGGAACGGTTTCGGCGGGCCTGTTCGGCGCGCTCGGCAAAAGTGTCGCGGTCGCCCGCGACGGGCTCGGCTGCGCCTCGGTTCCCGACGGCGATATTGCCGCCGCCAAGGCTGTCGCCGGAGCTGCACCGACGCCGGCGCCGCTGCCCGATCTGATCTGGCCGGAGGGCGACAAGGCCGATGCCTCGCAGGATCCCGATGTCGCGAAAGTCCTCGACGATCCAGCCATGACCGGCGCCGGCATGCGGGCGGTGGTGGTGGTCAAGAACGGCCGCATCGTCGCTGAGCGCTATGGCGACGGCTTTTCCGAAAAGACGCCGCTATTGGGCTGGTCAATGACCAAGACGGTGAATGCGGCGATCGTCGGCACGCTGGTGAAGGAGGGCAAGCTGGCGATGACCAACCAGGGTCTGTTCGGTCCCTGGAAGGGAGATGGCCGCGCCGTGATCAGCCTCGCCGATATGATGGCGATGTCGAGCGGGCTGGAATTCAACGAGGATTACGGCGACGTCGCCGACGTAACGCGCATGCTCTATCTCGAACCGGACATGGCGGGCTTTGCCGGATCCAAGCCGCTGACCGGCGAGGTCGGCAAGGTGTTTTCCTATTCGAGCGGCACGGCGGTGATGCTGTCCCGATTGTGGCAGGACGCGATCGGCGACAAGGACAAGGCACTGGCGTGGCCTAGGACCGCGCTGTTCTATCCGCTCGGCATGCAGAGTGCAGTGCTGGAGGCCGACGAGCACGGCACCTTCGTCGGCTCGTCCTACCTCTACGCCACGGCACGCGACTGGGCGCGCTTCGGCCAGTTCCTGCTGCAGGGCGGCGTCTGGAACGGCAAGGAGATGCTGCCCGCCGGCTTCGTCGACTGGATGCGGGAACCGGCAACTGCCTCGAAAGTCTACGGCAAGGGGCAATTATGGATAGAAGGACCGGGCGACGAAGAAAACCCCGGCGCCGGCACTACCGCCGGCCTGCCCAAGGACACCTATTGGATGGAGGGGCATGATGGGCAAACGGTTGCCATCATCCCCTCGGAGCAGCTGGTTGTGGTGCGGCTCGGGCTGACGCCGGCCAGGCTCGGCTATCGGCCGCAGGTGATGGTGGCGGGGCTGGTCAAGGCGCTACACTGAGGAATGCGGCGGTCGCAGTCTTGTCTATGCGGCTGTCGCCAAAGGCTTGGCGCGATCAACACGCGCCCGCTCGTCGGGTGAGTTCATAACCGTCCAAAGATCATTACGGCGCTGGACGTTCAACCAGAAATCCGGGCTGTTGCCAAACACCCGCGCCAGAATGAGCGCGGTAGCCGCCGTCACGTTGCGGCGGCCGTTGCACAATTCGTTCACATGCTTGCGCTGGACGCTCATAGCTTCGGCCAAAGCCGCCTGTGTCAGGCCGAGTGGTTGCATGAATTCTTCCGTAAGAATTTCGCCAACCGTTGCTGGCTTGCGTGCGGTCATCAACATGTCTCACCTCACTTATATATAACTGTGGTCGTCGAGATAGATGTCCGACGCCTCGCCCCGGCCCCCGTCCCAGCGGAAGACCAGCCGCCATTGTTTGTCGACACGGATCGAATGGAAGCCTTCGAGATTGCCGCGCAACTTCTCGAAATGGTTGCTCGGCGGCACACGCAAATCCTGATCGATCGCCGCGTCGTCAATCATCTGGAGCTTGCGGAACAAACGGCTTTCGAGATCGGACGGAATATTGCGGGAATGGGTGTCGTCCACGAAGAAAGCCCGCAGCCATCCATCTCTAAATCCGATGATCATCCCATGCTTCCGGCGAGGAGATAATGTACCACTCATTGGGTCACATGGCAATGTGTGATTTAGCCAATTAACTGATTTCAGCCACGGCCCCCATTTAGGATTGGAGCCCCAAAACCTTCCACGCCAAAATTGATATTAGATGGCGATCTTGATCACGGCGAGCCAGCTGTAGCCGCGATAAAGTGTTCTGAATCGAAGGCTTGCACCAACTCTCGCAGATTCCGATTCCAGAACGTCGCGCAGGGTTTCACGCGGCTGGACATGGAATTTTCTCAACCAGCCGCGCAGCAGCGTGCGGAACCAGCCGGGCAGGGCCTCCTGCTGGCCGAAATCGACGACGTGCAGCGAGCCGCCCGGTGACAGGGCAGCAAGAGCCGCGAACACTGTCTTCTCCCAGCCGGGAATCATCGACAGCGAATACGAGACAAAAATGCGGTCGAAACTTTTGACGCCGAACAGTGCTTTCGCGTCGAAATCCGTGGCGTCGCCGCGCGCCAGCGTGACGCGGCCGGAGAGGCCTTCGCGCGCGAGGGCGGCAGTGGCCGTCTCCAGCATCTCGGCCGAAATATCGAGGCCGAAGAAGCGCGCGGCGGGATAGCGGCGGGCGGCGAGGATGATGTTGCGGCCGGTGCCGCAGCCGAGCTCGAGCACGGTGCCGCCGGCCGGCACATCCAGTCCGGCGATAAGCCGGTCGCGGCCGAGCAGATAGTATTTGCGGGTCAGGTCGTAGATATGACGCTGCCAGCGGTAGACGCCGTCCATCAGCTCGGCATGGCTGGCCGGCAAGTCGGTCGTGCTCATCAGGACCGCTTCACATAGAGATGGAAGCCACCATAGATGGCCGAGCGGTCGCGCTCCGAAAACTCGCGCGAAGCGTCGTTCTCGTAGCGCCACTGGTCGAGCAGCGAATTCGAGACGCGGCCGGGCAGCAGGCTGGGTTCCGCTGCGGTGCGGAAGATGACGCGGGCGCCGGTTGAGGCGGTTCGGGTGATCTCGGCCCACAACCCGTTGAGCTGGTGGTCGGTCATCCAGTCCTGTGCATCGAGCAGCACGAAGCGATCCACCGAGCCGGCATCCTTGCCGGCAAGGAACTCGATCAGATTGGCGTGGTGGATGGCAACGCGATCGACATTGTTGCGGATCGTCTTGTAGTTGCACTTTTCGAGATAGGCGGGCAGGGCGGCCTCGCCCGGATCAGGGTAGCGGCGGGCGAAAGCCTGCCAGGCGAAATAATTGGTCTTCAGCGGAAAATCGCAGGCGAGCTTTTCCAGTCGTGCCTTCAGCACGCTGGCCATGGTGCCGTCACCCGAGGTGATCAGCGAATCGTACTGGGCCGGCGGAATGCCGAGGCCGAACAGCGAGGCTTTTCGCGAGGTCGCCCATTTCAGCAGCGGTTTTTCGAAGACCGGCGCCAGCTCTTCGTCAAAGAAGCGGCGCTGATCGGCGATGCTCTTGGCGTCCATGATGCCGGCCGGGTCGACGCCGAAGAATTTTGCCGTGCGGTGGCCTATGGCGATGAACAGGCCAAGCAGGCCGGTCTGGTAGAAATTGCGGTCGAACACAGCGATGCGGCGACGGCCGCGCCAGTTGCGGCGCTCCCAATAATGGCGGCTGACCGGGTCGAGATGCGGTGCGATGAAGCGATCGTAGGCCTGTGAATTGTGCCCGGTCTCAGCCGCGCCGAAGAAACGGAACAGGTCGCCCTGCGAGGGCAGGTGACGGACGGCTTCGAGCTTCATGCGGTTCAGCGCGATATGGGCAGCGTTGAGGTCGACGGCATCGATCCTTTCCGGCGAGCGGGTGAGATAGGCAAGGATGTTACAGCCGCCGGAGGCAATGGTGACGATGCGGTGGCCCGTCCCGAGCTGCATCGCGTCCATGTCGATTTCGGGGTCTTCCCAGATCTGCGGATAGACGAGGCCGGAGAACAGGAAGGCGAACAGGCGCTCGGAGATGCCGGCTTTCGACAGCGGGCGGTTCTGGTAGACGGCCTTGCCGACTTCCTTGCCGCGGCGAAAAACCAGTTCTCCAGAAATGTCCGTCATGGCAAGGCGATTCCCCGTTTGCTTTGCCGCAAGCGGGTAGCGCAGGGTGATGACAGGCCAGTGACAACCTGTTGACGCGAGTTCAGGCCTTGCCAAATCCACCTGGGGTCGGCGTCGTCACGATGACCGCCTCGCCGGCGTCGAGGATGGTCTGATCGCAGGCTTTCAGCGTCTCGATCGCGCCGGTCTTGCGGCGGACCTTGGTCGAACCGGCCTCGCCATCGCCGCCTCCGTCCAGTCCCCGCGGCGGGCGGTTGCGATGCGAGGACAGGATGGCGCATTCCATTTTTTCGAGGAAGCGGATGGTGCGCCTGGTGCCGTCGCCGGCATTCCATTTGCCTTCGCCGCCGGAGCCTTCGCGGATATGAAAATCCTCCAGCAATACCGGGAAACGCAGTTCCAGCACTTCCGGATCGGTCAGGCGCGAATTGGTCATATGGGTGTGGACGCCGGAGGTGCCGGCAAAACCGCGGCCGTCGTTCATCCGGCCGGCCGGCGAGCCCGAGCAGATCGTCTCGTAATACTGATACTGCTTGTTGCCGAAGGTGAGATTGTTCATCGTGCCCTGCGCATTGGCCATCGCGCCCATGGCGCCGAATAGCGCGTTGGTGACGTGTTGCGAGGTCTCGACATTACCGGCGACGACTGCCGCGGGATAGGCGGGTTTCAGCATCGAGCCGTCGGGAATGATGATGTTGATCGGCCGCAGACATCCGGCATTCATCGGGATGTTGTCTTCGACCATGACGCGGAAGGCATAAAGCACAGCGGCTCGGGCGACCGGCTCTGGCGCATTGAAATTGTTCTTCATCACCGGCGACGTTCCGGTGAAGTCGACGGTCGCTTCGCGCTTCCGCCGGTCGACCGATATCTTCACCTTGATCATTTGGCCGGTGTCGGTCGGGTATTCGTATTCGGAACTGTCGGGCAGCCGCTCCAGAACGCGGCGCACGCTTTCGGCGGCATTGTCCTGGACATGGCCCATATAGGCTTCGACCACATCGAGGCCGAAATGGGCGACCATCTTGCGCAGCTCGGCGACGCCCTTTTCGTTCGCGGCGATCTGCGCCTTGAGGTCGGCGATGTTCTGGTGCGGATTGCGCGCCGGGTAGGGGTGGTCGGTGAGCAGCGTCTCCAGGTCCTTCTCGCGGAACCGGCCGCGATCGACGATGCGGAAATTGTCAAACAGCACGCCTTCCTCGTCGACGGTTGTGGCAAGCGGCGTCATCGAGCCGGGCGCGGTGCCGCCGATGTCGGCATGATGGCCACGCGAGGCGACGTAGAAGAGGATCTTCGGCGATTGGCCGATCTCCCCCCTTGTAGGGGAGGTGGCGGCGAAGCCGCCGGAGGGGGTCGTTGCGGCAGTGCTCGACGCACTTGTGGTGCCTTCTGCGAGGACCCCACCCGGCCGCTTCGCGGCCACCCTCCCCTCAAGGGGGAGGGAAAACACCGGCGTCACCACTGTGATATCAGGCAGATGGGTGCCGCCATTGTAAGGTGCGTTCAGCGCAAAGACGTCGCCGGGATGGATGTCGCCGGAGTTCAACCGGATGATGGTTTCCACCGAGCGGTCCATCGAGCCGAGATGCACCGGCATATGCGGCGCGTTGGCGACCAGCGCGCCATTCCGGTCGAAGACGGCACAGGAGAAGTCGAGGCGCTCCTTGATATTGACCGAATAGGCGGTGTTCTGCAGCGTCACGCCCATCTGCTCGGCGATCGACATGAACAGGTTGTTGAAGACCTCCAGCATCACCGGATCGGCTTCGGTGCCGAGTGCGGCGTGTCGGCGCTTCTTCTCGACGCGCCGCATCAACACGTGATCCTTGGCGGTGATCTCGGCCTGCCAGCCCGGCTCGACGACAATGGTCTGGTTTGGCTCGATGATCAAAGCGGGGCCGGCGATCTTGTTACCAGGCTTCAGCGTTTCGCGAGGGAAAATGCCGGCGTCGCGCCAGACGCCGTCGACAAAGATTTTCCGGTTCCCGGAAGGACTTGCGGCCATGTCTTCAACAACTGAATCGCTTTCGTCGCGGCCGGTGCCGCCGGTATCGGTACCTTCGACGCCGATCGACTCAACGATCATCGGCTTGTCGTCGTAGACGAAACCGAACTGTGCCTTGTGCGCCGATTCGAAGTCCGCCTTGGCCTGCGCAATCGAGCCGTGCCCGAAGTTCACAGGCAGCGCGGTATCGGTGCCGTCGTAGCGGATCTGCAGCACCGGTCTCGAGACGACCGCGTCTTCGCTGATGCCTTGCGCGGCGAGTTCGTCGATGACGGCTTTGCGCAGCGTTGCGATGAGTTCATCGATCGCTGGCCCGGAATTGTCCGCCAGCGGCTTCAGCAGCGCCTGCTGGCGTGACGCAAATACAGAGGATAGGCCGATGCCGTATGCCGAGAGCAGGCCTGAGAAGGGATGGATCAGCACCGCCTCCATGCCGAGCGCATCGGCGACCAGGCAAGCGTGCTGGCCGCCGGCGCCGCCGAAGCAGTTCAGGAGGTATTCGGTGACATCGTAGCCGCGCTGCACCGAAATCTTCTTGATGGCGTTGGCCATGTTTTCGACGGCGATGGTGATGAACCCTTCGGCGACGGTTTCCGGGGAGCGGCCGTCGCCGATCTCGGCGGCAAGGGCCGCGAATTTTTCGCGAACCGTCTGGACGTCGAGCGGTTCGTCCTGGCCCGGTCCAAAAATAGCCGGGAAGAACTCGGGCTGCAGCTTGCCCAGCATGACATTGGCGTCAGTGACGGCCAACGGGCCGCCGCGCCTATAGGCGGCCGGGCCGGGATTGGCGCCGGCCGAATCCGGCCCGGCGCGAAAGCGGCCGGCCTCGTAATGCAGGATCGAGCCGCCGCCTGCAGCGACGGTGTGGATGCGCATCATCGGCGCGCGGATGCGCACGCCGGCGACCTCGGTGTCGAAGGCGCGCTCGTAGTCGCCATCGTAATGGGCGACATCGGTGGAGGTGCCGCCCATGTCGAAGCCTATGACCTTGCCGAAACCGGCGAGTTTTGCCGTCTCGACCATGCCGACGACGCCGCCGGCCGGGCCGGACAACAGCGCATCCTTGCCCTGGAACATGTCGGCGGCGGTGAGGCCGCCCGACGACATCATGAACATGAGGCGAGGGCTTTCCCTCCCCCTTGAGGGGAGGGTGGCGGCGAAGCCGCCGGGTGGGGTCGGCTCGACTGGGTTCGACCTACTCTCCCCCCTTGAGGGGGAGATGGCCGCAAAGCGGCCAGAGGGGGTCCTGTCAGAAGGCACCACAGGGGCGTCGAGCACTGCCGCAACGACCCCCTCTGTCGGCTCCGCCGACATCTCCCCCTCAAGGGGGGAGAGGACGCCCAGTTCCTTTGCCACCCTTTGCACATACCTAGCCAGGATCGGCGACAGGTAGGCGTCGACCACGGTGGTGTCGCCGCGGCCGACCAGCTTGATCAGCGGCGAGACCTCGTGACTGACCGAGACCTGCGAAAATCCGAGTTTTCTGCAGACCTTCGCAACTGCCTTTTCGTGATCGGGATGTTTCCAGGCATGCATGAAGACGATCGCGACCGCATCGATGCCGTCCGCCTTGGCTTGCTCAATAGCCGGGCGTACCGAAGCAATGTCGAGCAGGCGCTCGACACTGCCGTCGGCGCGAACCCTTTCGTCGATCTCGACGACGCGCTCATAGAGCTGTTCGGGAAGGATGATCTGCTTGGCAAAGATATCTGGCCTGGCCTGATAGGCAATCCTCAGCGCATCGCGGAAGCCTTTGGTGATGAGCAGCAGCACACGGTCGCCCTTGCGCTCGAGAAGCGCATTGGTGGCAACCGTGGTGCCCATCTTGACATCGCCGATCAGAGCGGAGGGGATTGGAGCGCCGGGTTGGACGCCGAGCAAATCGCGAATGCCCTGGATGGCAGCGTCGGCATAGGCTTCGGGATTCTCGGACAGCAGCTTGCGCGGGTGCAGCGCGCCTTGCGGGTCACGGCCGATGACATCGGTGAAGGTGCCGCCGCGGTCGATCCAGAAATCCCATTTTGCAGTCACAGCGGCGCTCCCGGGATTTTTCCCTGTTCGATCTGTTAGCTCGCGAGGCCCTGACCGGCAATCGTCAAGTGATTGGAATATGTTACAGGCAGAAATGCAACGTTACGAAACTCATGCGCAGCTTACGCATTGTGTCCTCGACCGCCGCTGGTAACGGAGGCGTGATTAGAGGAGAGATATCATGAAGAAACTCATTCTTGCGTCGGTGTCGGCGCTTGCGTTGCTTGGCCTTGCCGCCTGCAGCAACAGCGGCACCGACAACACCACGACGCAGAGCACCAACCCGCCGGCATCCGACCAGACGATGGAGCCGGCTGCTCCTGACGCCAACAAGCCTGCCGAGCCGGCTCCGGCTCCGGCACCTGCGCCTGCGCCGGCTGCTCCGGCTCAGTAGTCAATGTGACAGCCAAGGAAAGGCTGGCCTCACAGGCCGGCCTTTCTGCTGCTTACGATACCAGCGCCTGGCGGCCGAGTGCGACGACGTGAGCGCTGGCGCCAGCCGCCTCAGGCATTGCGCCAAATCGATTGGGCCAGCCCCTGCGGCACTGTCTTGGCTTGATAGCGATGGGTGGTTGGTCCTATGAAGCCCCCATGTCGATTTGGGACCGCCTTGGCGACTTCGTCACACGCGTTTCATCTTCAGCGTCGTCAGGCGTCGCCGAAGTGGTCGAGGCCGTGCGCACGGTTTTCTCCGGCGATGCCGATCTGCGCCGGCGCGTCGCCTTCTCGGTGGCGATGATCGCCCTGTCGGCCAAGATGGCCAAGGCAGACGGCATCGTCACGCAAGACGAGGTGCGCGCCTTCCAGGAAATATTCGAGGTGCCGAAGGAACAGAGGCGCAATGTGGCGCGGCTCTACGATTTGGCCAAACGCGACATTGCCGGTTTCGAGACCTATGCCGAGCGGATGGCGCAGCTTTGCGGTTCGGGCCATTCGAACTGCCTGATGCTCGAGGATATACTCGACGGGCTGTTCCACATCGCCAAGGCCGACGGGCTGGTGCATGAGCGCGAGGGCGAATTCCTGCATCGCATCGCCGAGATATTCCGCATCGATGAGGCGCATTACCAGAGCATCCTGGCCCGGCATGTCGATCTGGGTGCCGCCGATCCCTATGTTGTGCTCGGCATCGAGCGCGGGAAGCCGTTCGAGGAGGTCCGCAGGCGCTACCGCAAGCTGGTCTCCGACAATCATCCGGACCGGCTGATCGCACGCGGCCTGCCGCAGGAATTCATCAAGATCGCGACGACCAGGCTGGCGGCGATCAACGCGGCCTATGAAATGATCGAGCGAGGCCTGCGGCACGCATGAGCGGCTTTCCGCCCGATGAGCCGAGCGCCGAGGTCAGGGTATCGCCGAATTTCGGACCACGGCGCGGGACGCTCGGACCCGATATGATCGTGCTGCACTACACCGGCATGGCTACCGGCGCCGGTGCCGAGGCATGGTTGTGCGATCCGGCAAGCGAGGTCTCGTCGCACTACCTGGTCCATGAGGACGGCCGCATTGTTCAGATGGTAAGGGAAAGCGACCGCGCCTGGCATGCCGGCAAGAGCTCGTGGTTCGGACAGAGCGACATCAACTCCTGTTCGATCGGCATCGAGATCGTCAATCCGGGGCATACGCTCGGCTATCGCAACTTTGCAAAACCGCAGATCGGTGCGGTGATCGGCCTGTGCGCCGGCATCATCGAGCGCCATTCCATTCCGGCGCAGCGGGTGCTTGCCCATTCCGACGTGGCACCGGGGCGCAAGGTCGATCCAGGCGAGAAATTTCCATGGAAGGCCTTGTTTGCCGTCGGTATCGGCCATGTTGTGCCGGCAGCACCGATCCGGCGCGGCGCCGTGCTGAAGCCAGGCGATACCGGCGCCGAGGTAGAGGCGCTGCAGTCGATGCTGGCGCTCTATGGTTATGGCGTCGAGATCACCGGCGCCTTCGATCGGCAGACCGAAATCGTGGTAGAGGCATTTCAGCGGCATTTCCGGCAGCGCCTGGTCGATGGCATGGCTGATGGATCGACGATCCGCACGCTGGAAAGGCTGCTCGCTTCCGTAAGGATAGCCTCTCTCAAATAATCTTTTGCCAGCTTGAAAATTACAATCTGTTACTCAAAGTGACTTGCGTCGCCTTCTTTGGCGCCAATTCCGTCGTCAAAGGCGATCCGTACAGATTGTCGGACGTCTATCCCCCAAATGTTCCGATGTTGATTGAGGGTATCTGCGCGAAGTTCTTTGTGCAGATCAAACAGAACAGGATCACATGCAGAAATTGACCGTTTTAACGGCAGCCATTGCTGCCGGCGTAATGACTTTTGCCTTCAGTGCGGCAAACAGCGCACCGCTGAGCCAGCGGGCCGATCAGGGCTTCAGTGCCGCAGCCGGCAAAACCGCCGTGCCGAAAGCCACCCGTGGTGCAAAAGTAGAGAAGACCGCCACCGCAAAAGTGGAACAAGCAACCGCGGTAAGGACGAAAAAGCCGGCCCCTGCGAAAAAGCCAACCGCTGCAAGAAAGACAATCTCAAAACACTATGTGAAGCGTAACCGCAAAAGCATCGACCACATGGCAACGGCGTCAGTCGCTCCGAAGAGCAGGCCAGCGCCTCAGGCGGTGGTAGTCGGCGCCAGCGGACAGTATTCGGCGATCATTGCGCGTTATGCCGCCAGCTATGGCGTCCCGGTGTCGCTCGCCAACGCCGTCATCAAGATCGAAAGCAACTACCAACCGAACCAGGTCGGCAGCGCCGGCGAGATCGGCCTGATGCAGATCAAGCCGGCGACGGCGCGGATGATGGGCTATAGCGGTTCGGTTCAGGGCCTCTATGATCCAGATACCAACATCAAATACGGCATGAAGTACCTCGCCATGGCGCGGGATCTCGGCGGCGGCACGACCTGCGGCACGATCCTGAAATACAATGCCGGCCATGCCGCCACACGGATGAACCCGGTGTCCGCAGCCTATTGCGGCAAGGTCAAGGTCCAACTGGCTGCACTTGGAGCGCCCGCCTGACAAGCGACAACTTGCTTTTTCGTTTGCGTTTTCGGGCCTGAACCCCTTTATACGCCTTGCCAGCTGGCCGGGCGGCCGCACCCGCGAAGCCGAAAGGCTGCGGGTGAGGAAAGTCCGGGCTCCATGGAGACACGGTGCCGGTTAATGGCCGGCGGGGGCGACCCCAGGGAAAGTGCCACAGAAAGCAAACCGCCACGATCCAATCGTGGCAAGGGTGAAAGGGTGGGGTAAGAGCCCACCGCGCGACTGGCAACAGGAGCGGCACGGTAAACCCCACCGGGAGCAAGACCGAATAGGGGCGGTGCGAGGGGAAACCCTCGAGGGCTGTTTCCGGCTCACCGTCCGGGTAGGTTGCGTGAGGCGTATGGCAACATGCGCCCAAGATGAATGGCCGCCACGTTCTCGCCGTGTAAGCGGCGAGGGCCATACAGAACCCGGCTTACAGGCCAGCTGGCAGTTTTCCCCGATAAAAGGAAATCTCCTGATATCAGCAGGTTGCGTCTTCGGGCGCAGCCGTTGGTTCAGTTTTCGACCCGCAATTAAGCGCGGCATTCCTTGAAAATGGTGCGATTAAATCGTACCATTTGGATGACGGTATTCAGGAGCGCGTCATGGGACAGGTCGATAAACGCAGCATCACGCTGTCGCCGGAATTGGCGGCGGTGGTCGACGACGTGGTCGCCGCCGGCGAATATGCCTCGGCGAGCGAGGTGATCCGCGACGCGCTGCGGCAATGGAAGGACCGGCGCGACCTGCTCGGCTACACGGTCGAGGAATTGCGCAAGCTGGTGCAGGAAGGGATCGACAGCGGGCCGGGACGGTTTGCGTCGATCGACGAAATAAAGGCCGAAGCGCGGAGACGATTGAAACCCGACAGCGCGGCATGAATTTGCTGCCCATCATCCGAACCGCAAATGCGGAAGAGGATTTGATCGCGATCTGGCTTCATGTTGCGCAAGACAACGAGGCTGCAGCCGATCGATTGCTCGATCGGATCGAAGCCCGCTGGCAGCAAGTGGCCACTTATCCCTTCTCAGGTGCCCCGCGCGAAGACATCGCAACCGGAATCCGTCACCTGATCGTCGGCGAATACCTCACCTTGTATCGTGTCCGCGAAGAGGCGATCGAAATCATTCGCGTGCTGCACGGCCGGCGCAAGATCGACGCCGACGATCTAAGTTCGTGATTGCCGATTCAGCCACCGATTGCGTCCAGCGACGCCTCGATCGCCTGCCAAAGCTCTTCCACCGGCTCGCAGCCGATCGACAGGCGAACGAAGCCGGGGGGAACGGCATCTCCCCTTTTTGATCGCCGTTCGGCCGAAGTGTGTACGCCGCCGAACGAAGTCGCTGCCTGCATCAAGGCGCAGTTGTTGATGAAATCCTCGGCCTTGTCCTCCGAGGCGAGCACGAAGGAGATGAGAAAACCGAAGCGCTCCATCTGGGCGCGGGCAAGATTGTGCGATGGATCGCTCTCCAGTCCCGGAAAGCGCAAGCCGCTGATCGCGCGATGGTTTTTCAGTCGTCGCGCTATCATTTCGGCGGAAGCGCACATGCGGTCGAAGCGCACGTCCAGCGTTTCGAGGCCGCGATGCACCAGCCATGCCTCGAACGGCCCGGGGATGGCGCCCGACGTCTCGCGCCAGTCGGTCACCCTCGAGATAATGTCCGCGTCGCGGCTGGCGACATGGCCGAACAGCACATCGGAATGGCCGTTTGGTGCCTTGGTGTCGGCGGCAATGACGATGTCTGCGCCGAGATCGAGCGGGCGCTGGCCGAAAGGCGTCATCGTCGTGTTGTCGACCACAAGCCCCGCACCCGCTTTGTGCACGGCTTCGGCGACGGCTGCGATGTCGCATATATCCAGTCCCGGGTTGGCGGGCGTTTCGACGAAGGCAAGCCGGTATCCGTCGAAGCCGCCGTCGAGGAAGCTCGACGTCGGCCGGACATCATAAGCGACGCCGAAGGACTTCAGGAAGCGCTCTGCCAGCGCTCTCGTCGTGTGATAGCCGTCGGACGGCAGCAGGATACGGTCGCCGGCTTTGAGCAGGCCTAAAAATACTGCCGAGATGGCAGCCATCCCCGAGGGAAAGGCGACGCATGGGGCGTCTTCCAGATGCGCCAGCATGTGCTCGACCGCATCCCAGGTTGGATTGCTGAAGCGGCCATATTGATCGAAGCCGGTGGCGTCGCCGGGCGCATGAAAGATGGCGGCCATCGTCAGGGGCAAGGGGATCGGGTCGCCCTTGGCCAGCCCGCCGCGGCGCAGATGGGGAAGTGCCGCGGCGCGTGACTTGGCTGTTTCGGACATGGTTTCAACCTCGTTACTGACCGGAAAAGGGATGCCGAGGCTATGCGCGGCAGCGATCCGCAGCAAGTCGGCTCCGGTTGGGCCACACGGCTCTAAACGCTTCGTTAGGCTTAATAGAGGATAAAGACGGGAGTGCCGTCAAAGCTGCTCTCCCCAGTCGTGGCAGGCGTGTTTTGAAAACTGTTCCCGTTGACGCCCATAACACCCCATGATATCCCATTCCGATACTCGAGCCTTCGTTCCGTGTCAGGGTGAAGCGTACGCCAATCGGGCAGCCGCGGCGGCTGCGCGTTTGCCTGCGTTCGCCCGTCACAACGAAGCGGGTTTTGGACGTCGACCGGGCCGGGGCGGCGCGGACAGGAAGATGCAGAGGGGTGCGGCGGCGCAAGCGGCCGTAACGCGTAATGGACCGGTTTCTGTCGAACGCGGTGAACAGGATCGATGCGAAGGGACGGGTGTCCGTGCCGGCGCATTTCCGTGCCGTTGTGCAGAAACGCGGCTATTCGGAACTTTATGCGCTACGCTGCCTGGATCGCCCGGCGATGGATGTCGGTGGGCTCGACCTGCTCGATCGCTACGAGCAGCGCATCGCCCAGGAAGACCCGTTCCTGCAGACGGCGGACGACATGTCGTTCTTCTGCCATGGCGATGGAACGTTTCTGAAGCTCGACCAGGACGGCCGTATCACGATGAGCGATTTCATTCGCGAGCATACCGGCATTTCAGCGGAAGTGGCCTTCGTTGGCCGCGGCAATTTCTTTCAGATCTGGGAGCCGGGACGGCTCAGCGCCTATGGGACGGAAGCACGCGCCCGGCTTTTGCAGCTTCGGCAGGGGACGAAGCCCGAGGAGCGGCCGGAATGATGGCGGGCGACGGCGATGAAGTTCATGCCGTTGGCGGACCAGCCCGTCACATTCCGGTCCTCCTTGCCGAAGTTCTGGAGGCGCTGGCGCCGACAAAAGGCGAGGTGATCGTCGACGGCACGTTCGGTGCCGGCGGCTACACGAAGGCCATTCTGGCAAGCGGAGCCTCGGTCGTCGCCATCGACCGCGATCCGGATGCGATCGCGGCGGGGCGGGCCCTTGAACAGCAGTCCGGCGGCAAGCTCAGGCTTGTCCAGGCACCGTTCTCGACGCTCGACGAACAGGTTGAAAGTGCCGATGGCGTCGTGCTCGACATCGGCATCTCCTCCATGCAGATCGACCAGCCGGAGCGCGGCTTTTCGTTCCGGGCCGATGGGCCGCTCGACATGCGCATGGCGCAGGCGGGCCTGAGCGCCGCCGACGTCGTGAACACCTTCAAGGTGGGCGATCTTGCCCGCATCTTCGGTTTTCTCGGCGAGGAACGCCATGCCGGGCGCATCGCCCGCATGATCGAGAGCCGTCGCGAAAAACGCCCCTTCCAGCGCACGCTCGATCTTGCCGATGCCATCGAGACGCATATCGGTCGCGCGCCAAAGGACAAGATCCATCCGGCCACCCGCGTTTTCCAGGCGCTGCGCATCTTCGTCAACGACGAACTCGGTGAACTGGCCAAGGCACTGTTTGCCGCAGAGCGCGTGCTGAAACCGGGCGGGCGGCTTGTCGTGGTGACCTTCCATTCCCTGGAGGACCGCATCGTCAAGCGCTTCATCGCCGACAGAGCCGATTCAGCGACCGGATCGCGGCACCTGCCCGAGGCGCAGGCGCGCACCGCCACCTTCACCAAGAAGGGCGGCGGCGTAACGCCTGGCGATGCCGAGATAACGGCAAATCCGCGGGCGCGCTCGGCAAGGCTGCGCGCTGCGATCCGTACAGAGGCGCCGGCGCGCGCCGGCGATTTTTCGATTTTCGGCCTGCCAAAACTGCCTGGCCCAAAGCTTCCCGGCGCCGATCGACCGGGAGAGAGGTGAGCACGTGTTTCGTACCAGCGACATAGTCCTGATCGCCGTGATGGTTTCGGCGGCCGCCCTGACCTACAAGACCAAGCGCGAGGCCGAGGAGCAACTGGCGGCAGTGCACAAGATCCAGGCGCAGATCCGTTATGAGGAGGACACGATCGACCTGCTCAAGGCGGACTGGAGCCTGCTTACCCAGCCGTCGCGCCTGCAGAAGCTCACCGAAATCTACAAATCGCAACTCGGACTCGAGCCGGTCAATGCGCGGCAGATCGTCGGGCTGGACGATCTGCCGGCGAAACCCGTCAATATCGAGGACCTTTCATCGCAGCGGCTGGGCGGCATGGCCGATATCGGCGGCAAGGATCCCGTGGTGACCGGAGGCGTCGTCCAATGATCACCGGATTTCCAATGGCTGCCAGATTTCCAAAGATTGGCAGGCTGCTGAAGCGCGGTTCGAAGCCCGGTGCAGGCGGATCAATCGTGGTCGAAGGTGCCCGCAAGGCGACCGGTGGCAAGGGCAGGACCCGCATCGTCATGACGATGGCAGTGTTCTTCGGCATCTATTCGACCATTGCCGGGCGGCTGGTCTATCTGGGTTTCCAGAATCCCGACCTGTCGGGCGGCCCGCAGAGCCGGGTGACGGCATCGCGACCCGACATCGTCGACCGTAACGGCGAAGTGCTGGCGACCGACATCAAGACCGCGTCGCTGTTTGCCGAACCGCGCCGCATCGTCGATGCCGACGAGGCGATCGAAAAGCTGTCGACGGTGCTTCCCGAGATCGACTACGAGCAGACATACAACAAGCTGAAGAGCGGCGCCGGGTTCGTCTGGCTGCAGCGGCAACTGACGCCGAAGCAGCAGGCCGACATCATGCAACTCGGCATCCCCGGATTCGGCTTTCGCACCGAAAAGCGCCGGTTCTATCCGGCCGGCGAAACCTCGTCCTACATTGTCGGCCTCACCAACATCGACAATCAGGGCATCTCCGGCATGGAGAAATACATCGACGAACAAGGCTTGAGCGACCTTCAGGCGTCGGGTCTGGCGGTGGCCAAGGATTTGAAGCCGGTGCAGCTCTCGATCGACCTGCGCGTCCAGCATATCGTGCGCGATGAGGTCGCCACCGGTATGGAAAAGTACCACGCGATCGCGGCGGGCGCCGTCGTGCTCAACGTCAAGACCGGCGAGGTGCTGGCGATGGCGTCGGTTCCGGATTTCGATCCGAACAACCCCTATAACGCGCAGGACAAGGACAGGCTCAACCGTATGTCGGCCGGCCTCTATGAAATGGGGTCGACCTTCAAGAGCTTCACCACCGCTATGGCGCTCGATTCCGGCAAGATAACGCTGCAAAGCCGCTTCGACGCGTCGCGCCCGATCAGGATCGGCCATCAAACCATCCATGATTTCCATGGCAAGGGCCGGGTACTGTCGGTGCCGGAAGTGTTCATCTACTCCTCCAATATCGGCTCTGCCAAGGAAGCCGAAGCGGTTGGCATCGACGGACACCGCGAATTCCTGCATCGCCTGGGAATCCTCGAGAAGATGCAGACCGAACTGCCGGAAGTGGCTCGGCCGACCGAGCCCAAGGTCTGGAAGCAGGTCAATTCGATCACCATCGCCTTCGGCCACGGTGTGTCGACGACGCCGCTGCAGACAGCGGTCGGCTGCGCCGCGCTGATGAATGGCGGCTATCTGATGGACCCGACCTTCCTGCCGCGCACGCAGGAGCAGGCGATGGCGGTGGCCAAGAAAGTGGTCAGCGACAAGACGGTCGAGGGCATGCGCTATCTCTATGCCCTCAATGCCGAAAAGGGATCCGGCCGCAATGCACGGGTGCCAGGATACCGGGTGGGCGGCAAGACGGGAACGGCGGAGAAGGTTGTCAACGGCCGTTACTCGAAGGAAAAGAATTTCAATGCCTTCGTTGCGGCTTTTCCGATGGACGATCCGCAATACATAGTGCTTACGATCGCCGACGAACCGAAGCCGGAAAAGCCCGGCATGGGTGGTACGGCCGCCTCGAACGCGGGCATCATGGCTGCAAACATCATCCGACGTGCGGCTTCCATGCTTGGCGTGAAGCCAGATTTCAGCCATGAAAATGGTGCAACGCTGGTTTCCTATCAGTGATTCTTGGGGCGCGCCGGCAACTGCGCGCTATTTTGTTGCGATGAACGGGGTTCGATGAAGCTGAAAAATCTAGCCGGTATCCTGCCTGTCGAGGGGACAGCTTCCTTCGACATGGAGGTTACAGGGATTTCGTCGGATTCCCGCCAGGTAACACGGGGCATCGTCTTTTTCGCGCTCACCGGCTCCAAGGCGGATGGCGCAGCCTACGCAGCCGATGCCGCAAGCCGCGGCGCTGCAGCGATCGTGGTCGGCAAAGGCAGTGCGGTCGCCGGGCTGCCAGTCCCGGTTCTTGTCGTAGACGATCCGCGCCTTGCACTGGCGCTGAGTGCTGCACGTTTTTTCGGCATGCAACCGCAAACCATGGTCGCGGTGACCGGAACCAGCGGCAAGACCTCGGTCGCCGCATTCACCCGGCAGATATGGGAGCAGGCGGGTTTTGCCGCCGCCTCGATCGGCACGACCGGCGTGGTGGCGCCGGGCCGCAACGAATATGGCTCGCTGACCACGCCGGATCCGGTGGCACTGCACAGGCTGCTCAAGGAGCTGGCGGAGGCCGGCGTCACCCACGCCTCGATGGAAGCGTCCAGCCATGGCCTCGACCAGCGCCGGCTCGACGGCGTCAAGCTCGCGGCCGGCGGCTTCACCAATCTCGGCCGCGACCATATGGACTATCATCCGACGGTCGAGGAGTATCATCGCGCCAAATTGCGTCTGTTCGACGCGCTGCTGCCGAAGGGCGCGCCGGCGGTCATCTTTGCCGACGACCCGTGGTCGGAGCCGACGATCAAGGCGGCGCGGGCAGCGGGACTGAACGTGCTGACGGTCGGCCGCCACGGCGATTTCCTGCGGCTGAAGCGGGTCGAGCACGAGCGCCACCGCCAGCGCGCCGAGGTCGAAGCGGACGGCGTTCTCCACGAAGTCGACTTGCCGCTGGCCGGCGACTTCCAGATTGCAAATGCGCTGGTGTCGGCCGGACTCGCCATTTCGACTGGAACATCTGTTGCCAAAGCGTTGATGGCGCTGGAGAAATTGAAGGGCGCGCCGGGACGGCTCGACCTTGTCGGGACGGCCGCCAACGGCGCGCCGGTCTATGTCGACTACGCGCACAAGCCGGATGCGCTGGAAAACGTGCTGGCTTCGGTGCGCCCCTTTACCACCGGCCGCGTCATCGTCGTATTCGGTTGCGGCGGCGACCGGGACCGAGGCAAGCGGCCGATCATGGGCGAGATCGCCACAAGACTGGCCGACGTGGTCATCGTCACCGACGACAATCCCCGCTCGGAAGTACCCGAGACGATCCGCGCCGCGATCCTGGAAGCCGCACCTGGCGCCATCGAGATCGGCGACCGGCGCAAGGCCATCCACGAGGCGGTCGGGATGCTTCACGCTGGCGACACGCTGATCGTGGCCGGCAAGGGCCATGAGGAAGGCCAGACCATCGGCACCGAGACGCTGCATTTTTCCGATCATGAGGAAGTTCGCTCGGCGCTGCGGGAGCAAGCGGCGTGAGCTATCTGTGGACCTCCGAGGCGCTGGTTGCCGCCATGGATGGCCGGCCGCTCGGTCCGATGCCTGAAGCCATCGCCGGCATTTCCATCGACAGCCGCAGCCTGCAGCCGGGAGACGCTTTCTTCGCCATCAAGGGCGAGGCCATGGACGGCCATGATTTCGTCACCGCCGCTATCAAGGCGGGCGCCGGCGTGCTGGTCGTCGCCGAGGGCAAGCTGCCGTCGCTGGGGCGGCTGACGGCACCGATGATCGTCGTGGAGGACGTGCTTGTCGCTCTGGAAAAGCTCGGCGTTGCGGCGCGCGCACGCTCAAAGGCCAGGGTCATTGCCGTGACCGGATCGGCGGGCAAGACCACCACCAAGGAAGCGCTACGCCACGCTCTCTCCGCGGTCGGTACGGTGCATGCATCGGCCCAGTCGTTCAACAATCACTGGGGCGTGCCGCTGACGCTGGCGCGCATGCCGCAGGATTGCGACTATGCCGTCTTCGAGATCGGCATGAACCATCCCGACGAGATCCGGCCGCTGGTCAAGATGGTCCGGCCGCATGTCGCCATCGTCACGTTGATCGCGGCCGCTCACCTCGGCTTCTTCCGCAACCTGGACGAGATCGCCAAGGCCAAGGCAGAGGTTTTCGAGGGATTGGAGCCCGGTGGCGCCGCCCTTCTCAACCGCGACGATGCGCGCTGGAAGCTGCTGGAGAAGATGGCCAAAGAGGCCGGCGTCGAGCATGTCTACGGGTTCGGCGAGAATGCCCGGGCGACCTTCAAACTGATCAAATGCGAGCTCAATGCCGATCACTCGGTCATCACCGCCAAGATTGGCGGGCACGAGATTGTCGCCAGGATCGGCGCGCCGGGCCGCCATATGGTGCAGAACGTGCTCGCGGTGCTTGGTGCCGCGCATCTGGTCGGTGCCGACGTTAACAGGGTTGCGCAGGCGCTGGCCGATCTTTCGCCCGAACGCGGACGCGGCAAGCGCTATGTGTTGCGTCACCCCAACGGGCCGATCACACTGATCGACGAGAGCTACAACGCCAATCCGGCGTCGATGAGCGCTGCAATGGCACTGCTCAACACGACGCCGGTGTCGGGCGAGGGCAGGCGCATTGCCGTGCTCGGCGATATGCTCGAGCTCGGCAGCCATTCGGCGAAATTGCATGCCGCGCTTGCCGGTCTGATCGTCGGCACCGACACGCGCACGGTCTTTCTCGGCGGCCCGGAAATGCGGGCGCTGGCCGACGTTTTGCCCGACGAGATCAAGACGGAATACCGCGCCGGTGCGGAAGATCTGAAACCGGTTCTTCTATCGGAATTGAAGCCCGGCGACGTGGTCATGATCAAATCGTCGAAGGGCATAGGCTTTTCAAAGCTGGTCGAGGCGTTGCTCGGCAAGTTTCCGGCGGAAGCCACAACCAGCAGACAGACCTAGGATCGGTCCGGGGGACGCAAGCGCATGCTAACACTGCTCGTCGAATTTGCGGACAAGATCTCGGTCTTCAACGTCTTCCGCTACATAACATTCCGCACCGGCGGAGCGCTGATCACAGCGGCGCTGATCGTGTTCATCTTCGGACCGACCATCATCAATTCGCTGCGGCTGCGGCAAGGCAAGGGCCAGCCGATCCGTGCCGACGGGCCGCAGACGCATTTCAAGAAGGCGGGAACGCCGACAATGGGCGGACTGATGATCCTGTCCGGCATCGTCGGTTCGTCGCTGCTGTGGGCGAACCTGTCGAGCATCTACGTCTGGGTGGTCCTGCTGGTGACGCTGGGATTCGGCTCGATCGGCTTTTACGACGATTATCTCAAAGTAACCAAGCAATCGCATCTCGGCTTTTCCGGCAAGGCGCGGCTGGGGCTCGAATTCGTTATCGCCGGCATCGCCGCCTGGGTGATCATGCATAACGGCCAGGCGCCGTTCTCGTCATCGCTGACATTCCCTTTCGCCAAGGAGTTTCTCGTCAATCTCGGCTGGTTCTTCATCCCGTTCTCGTGCTTCGTCATCGTCGGCGCCGGCAATGCGGTGAACCTGACCGACGGTCTCGACGGGCTGGCGATCGTGCCGATCATGATCGCGGCCGCATCCTTCGGCGTCATCGCCTATCTCTCTGGCAACGCGGTGTTCGCCGAATATCTGCAGATCCATTTCGTGCCCGGCACCGGCGAACTTGCGGTGGTCCTTGGAGCGGTGATCGGCGCCGGTCTCGGCTTCCTCTGGTTCAATGCGCCGCCGGCGGCGATCTTCATGGGCGACACCGGCTCGCTGGCGCTGGGTGGGCTGATCGGCACGGTCGCGGTGGCGACCAAGCACGAGATCGTGCTGGTCATCGTCGGCGGTCTGTTCGTCGTCGAGATATTCTCGGTCATCATCCAGGTCGGCTACTTCAAGATGACCGGCAAGCGCGTCTTCCTGATGGCGCCGATCCACCATCATTTCGAAAAGCTCGGCTGGACCGAAAGCCAGGTGGTGATCCGCTTCTGGATCATCGCCGTCATCCTGGCGCTGGTCGGCCTGTCGACCCTGAAGCTCAGATAGGAGGCCGCTTGATCCCCGCCGCATCCTTTTCAGGCAAGCGCGTTTCGCTCTTCGGGCTCGGTGGCTCGGGGATTGCCACGGCGCGCGCGCTGATCGAGGGCGGCGCGGATGTGCTGGCCTGGGACGACAATCCCGACAGCGTCGCCAAGGCCGGCGCGGTCGGCATCACGACAGCGGACCTGCGCGGTGCGGACTGGGCGAGGTTTTCCGCCTTCGTGCTGTCGCCCGGCGTGCCGCTGACGCATCCCAAGCCACACTGGACCGTCGAGTTGGCGCGGGGCTCAGGCGTGGAGATCATCGGCGACATCGAGCTTTTCTGCCGCGAGCGGATGCTGCTGGCACCGGCAGCACCTTTCATTGCCATTACCGGCACCAACGGCAAGTCGACGACCACGGCACTGACGGCGCACATCCTAAAATCGGCTGGGCGCGACACGCAGATGGGCGGGAATATCGGCCGCGCAGTGATGACGCTCGATCCGCCGCAGCCTGAACGGCATTATGTGGTTGAGTGCTCTTCCTACCAGATCGATCTTGCCCCTTCGATCAACCCGACGGCCGGTGTGCTGCTCAACCTGACGCCGGACCATCTCGACCGCCATGGCACGATGCAACACTACGCCTCGATCAAGGAGCGGCTGGTGGCCGGCAGCGAGACGGCAATCATCGGTGTCGACGATTCCTGGTGCGCCCAGATCGCCGATCGGCTGGAGCGGGCCGGCCGGCAGGTCATCCGCATCTCCAAGCGGCTGCCGCTGACCGACGGCTATTTCGCTGACGGCACCAACTTAATGGAAGCCGTGCACGGCCGCTACAGCCGTGTCGCCTTCCTCGAAGGCATCGGCTCGTTGCGCGGCCAGCACAATGCGCAGAACGCGCTGGCCGCCGCCGCCGCCTGCCTCACGGTCGGGCTCGAGCTCGGCGAGATCCAATCCGGACTGGAGAGTTTCCCTGGGCTGGCGCACCGCATGGAGCAGGTCGGCCGCAAAGGGCATGTGCTGTTCGTCAACGATTCCAAGGCGACCAATGCCGATGCCGCTGCACCGGCGCTGTCGAGCTTTGCGCGTATCTACTGGATTGCCGGCGGCCTGCCGAAAGAGGGCGGCATCGAGCCATTACGCGGCTTCTTCCCGCGCATCGCCAAGGCCTATCTGATCGGCGAAGCCGCACCGGCCTTTTCGGCGACGCTGGGCGAAGCGGTGCGCTACGAGATATCAGGCACGTTGGCGGCGGCAGTCGAACACGCCGCCCGCGATGCGGCCAGGGATAGTAGCGGCGAGGCAGTGGTGCTGCTGTCGCCGGCATGCGCCAGTTTCGACCAGTTCAAGAATTTCGAAGTCCGCGGCGAGGCGTTCAGGCAAGCCGCAACCGCCATTGATGGCGTGAAGCCCATCGGAGGGACACGATAATGCAAAGCCGTCTCGACAAAAGCCCTGTGGCGACCTGGTGGTGGACGATCGATCGGTGGTTCCTGGCGGCGTTCCTGTCGCTGATGGGGCTCGGCATCGTTTTGTCTTTCGCCGCAAGCCCGGCGGTGGCCGAGCGCATCGGGCTAGACAGTTTCCACTTCGCGACGCGCCAGATTATCTTCACCATTCCGGCACTTGGGGTGATGCTGGCCGTCTCGTTCCTTGAATCCAGGCAGATCCGGCGCATGGCGCTGGTCATGCTGTGCATCATGCTGTTTTTGATGGTGGCCGTGCTCTATATCGGCGTCGAGGTGAAGGGCGCGCGGCGTTGGGTGTCGCTTGCCGGCCTCTCGATCCAGCCGTCCGAGTTCCTGAAACCGGCCTTCGTCATCATCTGCGCCTGGCTGTTCGCCGAGCACAAGCGCCAGCCGGACATTCCGGGCAATTTGTTCGCCATGTTGCTGCTTGCGCTGGTCATCTCGCTGCTGGTGGCGCAGCCTGACCTTGGGCAGACCATGCTGGTGCTCGGCACCTGGGGGGTGATGTTCTTCATGGCCGGGTTGCCGTGGCTGTGGATCGTCGCGCTGGGTGCTGCCGGCGTCGGCGGCGTGTTCGCTGCCTATGCGGTGTTCCCGCACGTTGCCGGCCGCATCGACCGCTTCATGACCGGCGAGGGCGACACGTTCCAGGTCGACATGGGCCGCGAGGCGCTGATCAATGGCGGCTGGTTCGGCGTCGGGCCGGGCGAGGGTACTGTCAAGCGGGTCATCCCCGACAGCCACGCCGACTTCGTCTTCTCCGTCGCCGGCGAGGAATTCGGGCTGATCATGTGTTTCTTCATGATGTCCATCTTCGGTTTCATCGTGCTGCGCGGTCTCAACACGGCGCTCAGGGAGCAGGACGATTTCACCCGCTACGCGGTTGGCGGCCTGGTCACGGTCTTCGGCCTGCAGTCGGTCATCAACATGGCCGTCAATCTGCAGCTGATGCCGGCCAAGGGCATGACGCTGCCGTTCATCTCCTACGGCGGCTCCTCGCAGATCGCGATCGCCATCTCGATGGGCATGGTGCTGGCGCTGACGCGCAAGCGCCCGGAAAAGCGCAAGCAGCTGGGCTTCATGCCGTCGCCGCGTGCGATGCCGGCGGAGTGAGATGGCGAAGGGGGTCATCCTTCTGGCGGCAGGCGGAACCGGCGGACATCTGTTCCCGGCCGAGGCGCTGGCGCACGAACTGACCGGGCGCGGCTGGGCGGTGCACCTGGCGACGGACGAACGCGCCGAGCGCTTTGCCGGGCAGTTCCCGGCGGCCGCCATCCATCCGATCCAGTCGGCGACGATGGGGTCGAAAAATCCTTTTGCCGTGCTCGCCGCATTTTGGAAAATCTGGCGCGGGGTGCGGCAGGCATCGGCCGTCATCGCCAGCGTCAAGCCCGCCATCGTGGTCGGCTTCGGCGGCTATCCGACGCTGCCGCCGCTCTATGCCGCGACCCGGCGCAAGGTGCCGACGCTGATCCACGAGCAGAACGCTGTGATGGGCCGTGCCAACCGGGCGCTCGCCGGCCGCGTCGACGCTATTGCCGGTGGTTTCCTACCGGAAGACACAAGTGCTACAGGCGTCAAGACGGTGACCACCGGCAATCCGGTCAGGCCGCAAGTGCTGGAAGCGGCGAAGACGCCTTATGCCGCATCGGCCGGTGAAGAGCCGTTCCGATTTCTGGTGTTTGGCGGCAGCCAAGGCGCGCAGTTCTTTTCCGATGCGGTGCCGGCGGCGATCGCCCGGCTTTCCGATGCACAGCGCAGGCGGCTGGCGATCACCCAGCAGGCGCGCGCCGACGATGTGGCGCGGGTGAAAGCGGCCTATGCCACGCTTGACATCGAGGCCGAGGTGTCGCCCTTCTTCACCGACATGGCGGCGCGGCTGGCGGCGGCGCATCTGGTGATGTCGCGCTCCGGCGCATCGACCGTATCGGAAATCGCGGTGATCGGCCGGCCGGCGCTGCTGGTGCCTTATCCGCACGCGCTCGACCACGACCAGGCGGCGAATGCGGCGGCCCTTGCGGCAGCGGGCGGCGCCGAGGTGCATCCGCAATCCACGCTTTCGGCGGAGCGGATCGCCGTGCTTGTCGGCGGGCTGATGGATGATCCAGGCAAGGCGGCGACAATGGCCGCGGCGGCGAAATCGTCCGGAAAACCGGATGCCGCGCGGTTGCTCGCCGATCTGACAGAGGCTATTGCGTCCAGGAAATCCGTTTCGGAATTCAGGAAGGAGACGCACGCATGAAGATGCCACAGACGATCGGCCTCGTGCATTTCATCGGCATTGGCGGCATCGGCATGAGCGGCATCGCCGAGGTGCTGCACAATCTCGGCTACAAGGTGCAGGGATCCGATCAGGCCGACAGCGCCAATGTGCAGCGGCTGCGCGACAAAGGCATCGAATGCTTCGTCGGCCATCAGGCCGAAAACCTCGGCGAGGCCGAAGTGGTCGTCGTCTCCACCGCAATCAAGAAATCCAATCCGGAGCTGAAGGCGGCGAGAGAGAAGTTGCTGCCGATCGTGCGGCGCGCCGAAATGCTGGCCGAACTGATGCGCTTCCGGCAAGCGGTGGCGATCGGCGGCACGCATGGCAAGACGACGACGACTTCGATGGTGGCGACGCTACTCGAAGCCGGCGGGCTCGACCCGACGGTAATCAATGGCGGCATCATCAATGCCTATGGCACCAATGCCCGCATGGGAGACGGCGAATGGATGGTGGTCGAGGCCGACGAGAGCGACGGCACCTTCCTCAAGCTGCCGGCCGAGATTGCCGTCGTCACCAATATCGACCCCGAGCACCTCGACCATTACGGCTCCTTCGACAAAGTGCGCGAAGCGTTTCGTCAGTTCGTCGAGAATGTGCCGTTCTACGGCTTCGGTGTGATGTGCACCGACCATCCCGAGGTGCAGGCGCTGGTCGGCCGCATCGAGGACCGGCGCGTCATCACCTATGGCGAAAATGCGCAGGCCGACGTGCGCTTCACCAATCACCGCATGGACGGCCCGACCTCGGAATTCGACGTGGTGATCCGCGACCGCAAGACGCACGGCCAGATAACGATATCAGGCCTGCGGCTGCCTATGCCCGGGCGCCACAATGTTTCCAATGCGACGGCGGCGATTGCCGTCGCGCATGAGCTCGGCCTTTCGGCTGAGGCAATCAAGAAGGGCCTGTCGTCCTTCGCCGGCGTCAAGCGCCGTTTCACCCATACCGGTTCGTGGAACGGTGTCGATGTGTTCGACGATTACGGCCATCATCCGGTCGAGATCACGGCGGTACTAAAGGCTGCGCGCAGCGCTACCAAGGGTCGCATCATCGCCGTTACCCAACCGCATCGCTTCACCCGGCTGCGCGATCTGTTCGACGAGTTTTCCGTCTGCTTCAACGATGCCGATACGGTAATGGTGGCGCCCGTCTATGCGGCCGGCGAGGAGCCGATCGACGGCGTTACGTCCGACGCACTGGTGTCGCGCATCCGCTCCGGCGGCCATCGCGACGCACGCTACATCGAAGGTCCGGCGGCGATTGCGCCGATTGTGCGCGAGGTGGCGAAGCCGGGCGATTTCGTCGTCTTCCTCGGCGCCGGCAACATCACGCAATGGGCCTATGCGCTGCCCAGGGAACTCGGCGGGACCATCTCATGATGCGCGGCCAGGCGTTGATCGAGAAGCTCGGCGACCGGCTTGCCGGACTGCGCGGCCGCATCATGCCCAATGCCGAGATGGACAAGATCACCTGGTTTCGAGCCGGCGGGCTGGCGGACGCATTGTTCCAGCCGGCCGACGAGGACGATCTTGCCACGTTCCTGAAGGCGGTGCCGGAGGAAATTCCGCTGACCATCGTCGGCGTCGGCTCGAACCTGCTTGTCCGTGACGGCGGCATTGCGGGCTTTGTCATCCGGCTTTCGGCCAAGGGTTTTGCCGAGACCGAAGTGATTGCGCCGACCACGATCAAGGCGGGCGCCGCGACACCCGACAAGCGCCTTGCGGCCGTTGCCTACGAGGCCGGCATCGGTGGCTTTCATTTCTACCACGGCATTCCCGGCGCCATTGGCGGAGCGCTGAGGATGAACGCCGGCGCCAATGGCGTTGAGACGCGCGAGCGCGTGGTCGAGGTGCGGGCACTCGACCGCAAGGGCAATGTTCATACGCTGAGCAATGCCGATATGGGCTATGCCTATCGCCATTCAGCGGCGCCGTCCGGGCTGATCTTCACGTCGGCGCTGCTCGAAGGCATTCCCGAGGACAAGGCGGCGATCAAGGCCGCGATGGATGCTGTCCAGAACCATCGCGAGACCGTGCAGCCGATCCGCGAAAAGACCGGTGGCTCTACCTTCAAGAATCCTGAGGGCACCTCGGCCTGGAAGGAGATCGACAAGGCCGGCTGCCGCGGCCTGATGGTCGGCGGGGCGCAGATGTCGCCGATGCATTGCAACTTCATGATCAACACCGGAACCGCCACGGGCTACGAGCTTGAATATCTCGGTGAGACGGTGCGTGCGCGCGTGCTCGAAAGATCAGGCATCCGGCTGCAGTGGGAGATCAAGCGCATCGGTAATTTTCGGCCGGGCCATGCCGTCCAGGAATTTCTCGGACAGTTGCTTTAGGCAAGCTGACCGCCGTTGCCTTTTGGACTCATGAATTCACATTTTGCTGCCGTTTTTGCGGAAAGTGAATCCATCGGAATCGTAAGCACTTGCCAGCGAATCAACTCTCTGATTCTCTGCCCTGAAGCGTTTCCTGATTTGAGTCGTTTCGACGCGTTACTCGCGTTTCCGTCTGGGGGGCAACCTGCCGGGAGACTCGGACTCAATGTTGCGGAAACACGGGAGCGAAGTTGCTCGGGCGCATTTGAGTGCGCGCGATGCTTTTCGGGGCATGCACGATGGTGCAGGCCTGCTGTGAGAGGAAATGACGGGGAATGACAAGCAAGCATGTGGCCGTCCTTCTGGGGGGATTCTCGTCCGAGCGGCCCGTGTCCCTGTCGTCGGGTAAGGCCTGCGCCGATGCGCTCGAGGGAGAGGGCTACCAGGTCACCCGCGTCGACGTCTCGCGCGATATCGGCTCGGTGCTCAGCGCGCTCAAGCCCGACGTCGTCTTCAACGCACTGCACGGCCCCTTCGGCGAGGACGGCACCATCCAGGGCATCCTCGAGTACCTCGCCATTCCGTACACCCATTCCGGCGTGCTTGCCTCGGCGCTCGCGATGAACAAGGAACAGGCCAAGAAGGTCGCCAAGGCGGGAGGCATTCCGGTGGCGGAATCGAAGGTGGCCAATCGCTTCGCCATCCAGAACAAGCACCCGATGAAGCCGCCCTATGTCGTCAAGCCGGTCAACGAAGGGTCGAGCTTCGGTGTCGTCATCGTCCATGAAGGCCAGTCGCATCCGCCGCAGATCATCGGCTCGTCCGAGTGGAGATATGGCGATACGGTGATGGTCGAGCGTTATGTGCACGGGCGGGAATTGACCTGCGCGGTGATGGGCGATGTGGCGCTCGGTGTCTGCGAGATCATCCCGACCGGCCATTCCTTCTACGACTATGATTCAAAATACGTCGCGGGCGGATCAAAACACGAATGCCCGGCAAAACTTTCACCGAATATTTACCAAAAAATACAGACACTGACGCTCAAGGCTCACCAAGCTATCGGCTGTCGGGGCGTTTCCCGGTCGGACTTCCGTTATGACGATCGTCACTCCGAAAACGGCGAAATTGTCTGGCTCGAGGTCAACACCCAGCCGGGCATGACGCCGACGTCTTTGGTGCCGGAAATCGCCGCGCAAGCGGGACACTCGTTCGGCGATTTGTTGAGTTGGATGGTGGAGGACGCTTCGTGTCTGCGTTGAAGTGGGGACAGGGCAAGGGGAAGGGCGCGGCCGGGCCGGCGCTGTTCGGCATGCCGTTGTCGTTCGACCATTTCGTGCTGCCGCGCCTGCTCCGCCGGCCGGTGCGTGTGCTGGCGCGCCTCGGCGAAGGCGACTTCGAAGCGCCGCCCTATTGCGCTGCCATGCTGTCGGCGGCACTGCTTGTTTCGAGCAGTGCCTATGGCGCCTATCTCGGCGGATATTCCGACGCCATCGTCCAGAGTGTCACCGCCCGCACCGGCTTTGCCGTCGACCAGGTCAAGGTCGTCGGCAACCGCGAAACGTCCGAGATCGATATTCTCGACAGGCTGGAACTCGACGGCTGGACCTCGCTGATCGGCTTCGATGCCGAAGCGGCGCGCGAACGCATCACCACGCTACCCTGGGTCGAAGCCGCGGCAGTGCGCAAGGTCTACCCGCATACGCTGGAAGTGCGCGTCGAGGAGCGCGAGCCGTTCGCGTTGTGGCAGCAAGGCAGCGCGCTTTCGGTCATCGAGAAATCCGGCACCGTCATTGCGCCGTTCTCCGGCGGCAAGCAGATATTGCTCCCGCTGATCATCGGCACCGGCGCGCCGGCCACAGCGCCGGATTTCCTGGCCAAGATCAAGAATTATCCGGAGCTCGCCGCGCGGATCAAGGGCTACATCCGCATCGGCGAACGGCGCTGGGATCTCAAGCTTGAAAACGGCATCACGATCAAGCTTCCCGAAGACGGTGAGGATCAGGCGATTGCCGACCTGGTCAGGATGGATCACGAGAACGGGCTTTTGACGCGCGACATCGCCGCCGTCGACATGCGCCTTTCCGATCGTCTGGTCGTCCAGTTGACGCCGGAAGCGGCGACACAGCGCCAAGCCGCGCTCGACGAAAAGCCCAAGATGCTGAAGCCCAAGCCGGAGACGAAGATATGAGCTGGCTTGGCGGCAATAGCGATGCCTCGTCGCGCCGGTCCGGCATCCTGACGGTGCTGGATGTCGGGTCCAGCAAGGTCTGCTGCGTGGTGGCCAAACTCAAGCCGCGCGAGGATGGCAAGCTGCTGCGCGGACGCTCGCATCGCGTCCAGGTGATCGGCATCGGCCACCAGAAATCGCAAGGCGTGAAATCCGGCGTCGTCATCGATCTCGACCGTGCCGAGCACGCCATCCGTCTTGCCGTCGACGCCGCCGAACGCATGGCGGGACTGACGGTCGATTCGCTGATCGTCAACATGACTGCCGGCCGGCTGAAGAGCGAGGCTTTTTCGGCCACCATCAATCTCGGCGGCCATGAGGCCGACGAGGCTGACATCAAGCGCGTGCTTGCCGCCGGCGCCAAGCAGGCGTTGCGGGCCGAGCGCGAGGTGATCCATTCGCTTCCCGTAGCCTTTTCGCTGGATGCCGAGCGCGGTGTTCGCGATCCGCGCGGCATGGTTGGCGACCAGCTTGGCGTCGACATGCACGTGCTGACAGGCGACGCAGCGCCCTTGCGCAATCTGGAGCTCTGCATCAACCGCTCGCATCTGTCGGTTGAACGCATGGTGGCGACGCCCTATGCCAGCGGGCTTGCTGCGCTGGTCGACGACGAGCTCGAAATGGGCGCAGCCTGCATCGACATGGGCGGCGGCACGACGACGATCTCGGTGTTTTCGGAAGGCAAGTTCGTCCATGGCGATGCCATCGCGATCGGCGGCAACCACGTCACGCTGGATATGGCCAAGGGCCTGTCGACCTCGCTCGATGCCGCCGAAAGGCTGAAAGTGATGCATGGCTCGGCGCTGCCTGGCAGTGCCGACGACCGCGACCTGGTTTCCATCCATCCGATCGGCGAGGACGGCGAGGTGCCGTTGCAGATACCGCGCTCGGTGATGACGCGCATCATCCGCGCCCGCATCGACGAGACGCTGGAATTGTTGCGCGACCGGCTGAACAAATCCGGCTACGGCAACGCCGTCGGCAAGCGTGTGGTGCTGACCGGCGGTGCCAGCCAGCTTGCCGGCCTGCCAGAAGCAGCACGCCGCATTCTCGGCCGCAATGTGCGCATCGGACGCCCGCTTGGCGTGGCAGGCTTGCCCGAGGCGGCCAAGGGGCCGGCTTTCTCGACCCCGGTCGGACTTCTGATCTATCCACAGATGGCGAGCTTCGAGAGCCGGCCGGCGAAGGGAATTTCCGGTCTTCGGATGACCGGAACAGGCGGAAAACTGCATCGAATGAGTCAGTGGTTGAGAGACAGTTTTTAATTTTGACGGGGACAGCCCCATAGGCGGCCGCGGCGGCGAAGCGGCGGGAAAGGCAAAGGACGGAGACAATGACCATCAATCTGCAGAAGCCGGACATCACCGAGCTCAAGCCGCGCATCACCGTGTTCGGTGTCGGCGGCGGCGGCGGCAATGCCGTCAACAACATGATCACCGCCGGCTTGCGCGGCGTCGAGTTCGTGGTGGCCAACACCGACGCGCAGGCACTGACGATGTCGAAGGCCGAGCGGCTGATCCAGCTCGGCGCGCATGTCACCGAAGGTCTCGGCGCCGGATCGCAGCCTGAAGTCGGGCGCGCGGCGGCGGAGGAATGCATCGACGAGATCATCGATCATCTCTCCAACACGCATATGTGCTTCGTCACTGCCGGCATGGGCGGCGGCACCGGCACCGGGGCGGCTCCCGTCGTTGCCCGCGCTGCCCGCGAAAAGGGTATCCTCACCGTCGGCGTCGTCACCAAGCCGTTCCACTTCGAAGGCCAGCGCCGCATGAAGACGGCCGACATGGGTATCGAGGAACTGCAGAAATGCGTCGATACCCTGATCGTCATTCCCAACCAGAACCTGTTCCGGCTGGCCAATGACAAGACCACCTTCGCCGATGCCTTCGCGATGGCCGACCAGGTGCTCTATTCGGGCGTTGCCTGCATTACCGACCTGATGGTCAAGGAAGGCCTGATCAATCTCGACTTCGCCGACGTCCGCTCGGTCATGCGCGAAATGGGCAAGGCGATGATGGGAACCGGCGAGGCTTCGGGCGAGGGCCGCGCAATGGCCGCGGCGGAAGCCGCCATCGCCAACCCGCTGCTCGACGAGACCTCGATGAAGGGCGCCAAGGGCCTGCTGATCTCGATCACCGGCGGCCGTGACCTGACCCTGTTCGAAGTCGATGAGGCGGCAACCCGCATTCGCGAAGAGGTCGACCAGGACGCCAACATCATTCTGGGCGCCACCTTCGACGAGGAACTCGAAGGCGTCATCCGCGTGTCGGTGGTCGCCACCGGCATCGACAAATCGGCGGCCGAAATCGCTGCCGCGCCGATCGCCATCCGCGCGGCTCCGCCGAAGCCGGTCAGCCGCCCGGCGGCCCAGGTCACGGAAATGCGCCCGGCGCCTGTCCAGCAACCAATCTATGAACCACGTGCTGCCGACCCGGTCGCCGAGGCCATTCAGCTCGCCGAAGCGAATGCGGCAGCGATGGCGCAGGCCCGCCCGGCACCGGTCGCGCATGCGGAAGACTTCCGTCCGCAGAGCAAGATTTTCCAGGCGCCTCCCGCTCAACCGCAGCCAATGATGCAGCCAGCGGTTCAGCAAGCGATGCAGCCCGCTCCGCATCGTGAAATGCCGCAGCCGGTTGCCGCGGCACCCCAGCGCATGCCGCGGGTCGAGGATTTCCCGCCGCAGGTGAAGGCCGAAGTGGAGGCCAAGGCGCGCCCGGCCGACCACGAAAACAGCGGCCCGATGGGCTTGCTCAAGCGCCTGACCAACGGCTTGACCCGCCGCGAAGAGGAGCCTGCAAGGCTGCAGCCGGCGCAGCCGCGCGAACCGAAACTGCGCCAGGCGCCGGCGGAAGTGCGCCGCCTTGCCAGCCAGGATCCGCAGCTTTACGCGCCGCGCCGCGGCCAGCTGGACGAGCAGGGCCGACTGACGCCGCAGAGCCGGGCTGTCCAGGAAGACGATCAGTTGGAGATTCCCGCCTTCCTGCGCCGACAGGCCAATTGATCTGTTAACGGTTCGTAACAGTTATTAACAGGCGAGCAGGAAACTGTTCGCCTGTTAACCTTAAAGTGATTGTAAAACAAGGACTTATGGGGCAATCCCGCGCTGGACCGCAGTTACAAAGAGTAAGAAACCGTGATTTGGAGTCTCCCCGCGGGACCATTATCTTCGCCACCGACCAAAGTCGGTTTGCTGGGAGTCTCGGGGAAGTGGCCCTGCCTGCCGATCAATCAAGAACCGCGCCCTCAGGGCAGAAGCGGACCTAGGCAGCATGGGCTATGGGGATTGTTTTGCACGACTATCAGACGACACTTAAATCGCGTGCGACGCTGACCGGCATCGGCGTTCACAGTGGCAATCCGGTCACCGTCCATTTCCTGCCGGCGGACGCCGATACGGGTGTCGTCTTCCAGCTTTCGAATGCAAGCGGAAGCCACGAATTTCGCGCGCTCGTTTCCGAGGTCGGTGCCACCGACCTCTGCACCATGCTCGGCGATCCGCAGGGCGAGCACATTGCCACGGTCGAGCATCTGATGGCGACGCTTTTCGGGCTTGGGATCGACAATCTCGTCATCGAAATCGACGGCCATGAGGTGCCTATCCTCGACGGTAGCGCAGTGATGTTCATCGAGGCCATTGACCAGGCAGGCGTCGAAACGCTGCCGGTCAAGCGTCGCTACATCAGGGTGGTCAAGCCGGTTCGCATCGAGAACGGCGCCTGCTGGGCGGAGTTCCGACCCTATGACGGCACGCGCTTCGAGATCGAGATCGATTTCGAAAGCCCGGCGATCGGGCGCCAGCTTTTTGCATCCGACATGAACGCCGACATTTTCCGGCGTGACGTCGCGCGGGCCCGCACTTTCGGTTTCATGAAGGACGTCGAGCGGCTGTGGGCGGCCGGCTATGCGCTCGGCTCCTCGTTGGAAAACTCCCTGGTGATCGGCGACGACAACCGCGTGATCAATATGGGAGGCCTGCGCTATCCCAACGAGTTCGCGCGCCACAAGACGATGGATGCGATGGGCGACCTGGCGCTCGCCGGTGCCCGGTTCATCGGCTGCTTCCGCTCCTATCGTGGCGGCCACAGGCTGAACGCAGCTGCGCTGCGCCGTCTCTTGTCCGACCGTTCGGCTTTCGAGATCGTTGAGACGACGCGCCGCGAGCGCGGGCGTACCGCGGAGATGAGCGCCGTCAACGCACCCCTCTATGCGCCCTGGATGATCTGATTCTTAAGGTCTTGCGGCTCCCGTTGCGGTCAAGCTGTGTTGCATGGATGCATCACCGGCCTGCCAAATTACACAGCTTTCCAGGTAGCGCCAAAGCGCCACAAAAAAGTGCGATTGGCCGGGGATAGCGTTGCCGGGCAAGGCAATTATGGTTTATGGCTGCTGCCGTCGACTGAAATGACGCCGAAAGGGCGGAATCCAAACATGTTTTTCAAGCGAGTTGGTCAATCGAAGGCGCCGCGGCGGGCTGTTTTCCTGGCGCTTTCGGTGGTCGTTCCATCGCTGTTTCTGTCGGCCTGCATGTCGTCCGAGAAGGACGTCGATCTGTCGACCTATGTCGATCAGACCGAGCCGGCCGACGTGCTCTACAATCAGGGTCTCGCCAATCTGAATGCCGGGCGACTGCAGGAGGCAAGCCGCAAGTTCGATGCCGTCGACCGCCAGCATCCATATTCCGAATTCGCCCGCAAATCGATGGTGATGGGTGCCTTTGCCGACTACCGTCAGGGCAATTACGATGAGGCGATCGGTTCGGCCAAGCGCTACCTGACCCTCTACCCGTCGACCGACGATGCAGCCTATGCCCAGTATATTATCGGGCTGAGCTACTACCGCCAGATCAAGGACGTCACCCAAGACCAGAAGGAAGCGCGTCTTACCGCGCAGACGATGCAGGATCTGGTAACGCGCTGGCCGACTTCCGAATATGTTGATGATGCCAAGGAGAAGATCCGCTTCGCCAACGATCAGCTCGCCGGCAAGGAGATGCAGATCGGCCGCTACTATCTCGAGCGCCGCGAATACATCGCGGCCGTCAAACGGTTCCGCAACGTCGTGGAGAACTATTCCAACACACGTCATGTCGAGGAGGCGCTGGCGCGTCTGACCGAGAGCTACTATGCGATGGGGCTGACGTCGGAAGCGCAGACCGCTGCGGCCGTGCTCGGCACCAACTATCCCGACAGCCAGTGGTACAAGGACTCCTACAAGCTCCTGCAGAGTGGTGGGCTCGAGCCGCGCGAGAATGCCGGATCGTGGATCTCCAAGGCCGGGAAGCTGATCACCGGCGCCTGAGCGGCGCGTCACCATGCTCTCCAGACTGTCGATCCGCGATATCGTTCTGATCGAGAAGCTGGACATCGACTTCTCGTCCGGCCTTTCGGTCCTTACAGGCGAAACCGGCGCCGGAAAATCCATCCTGCTCGACGCCTTGTCGCTGGCGCTTGGCGCCCGCGGCGACGCTTCGCTGGTGCGGCATGGCGCGGCACAAGGCCAGATCATCGCCGTGTTCGACGTGCCGCGCAACCACGCGGCTCGCATGTTGCTTGCCGAGAATGCCATCGAGGACGACGGCGAAATCATCCTGCGCCGCGTCCAGACGGCTGACGGCCGCACGCGCGTGTTCGTCAACGAGCAGCCGTCCAGCGTGACGCTGATGCGCGACATCGGCCGTGCGCTGGTCGAGATCCACGGCCAGCATGACGAGCGCGCTTTGGTCGATCCCGGCGCCCATCGCGAGTTGCTCGACAGTTTCGGCGGCCATCTCGGCGCTGCTCGGGCAACCGGCGAGGCGTGGCGGCATTGGCGTACCTGCGAGCAGGAATTTTCACGGCACCGGGCCAAAGTCGAGGCAGCTGCCCGTGAGGCCGATTATCTGCGTGCAGCGGTCGCCGAATTGACCAGGCTCGATCCGCAACCTGGCGAAGAGACCGAGCTGGCCGAATTGCGCGCCTTGATGATGCGTGCCGAAAAGATCGCCTCGGAAATCCACGATGCGCAGGATGTGCTCTCGGGTCCGTCCTCGCCCTTGCCGCAACTGGCCAGCCTGCTCAGGCGGCTGCAGCGCAAGGTCACCGAAGCGCCCGGGCTGCTCGAGGATGTCGTCAAGTCGCTCGACGAGGCGATGCTGTCGCTCGACGCGGCGCAGTCGGGCGTCGAAGCAGCACTTCGCGCCACCGAATATGATCCGCAGCGGCTGGAGAAGGCTGAGGAGCGGCTGTTTTCGCTGCGTGCCGCCTCGCGCAAGCACAGCGTCGCCGTCGATGACCTGGCGCAATTGCGTGACACCATGGCTGCCGACCTTGCCGATCTCGACGCCGGCGAGGAGCGCCTGCAGGCGCTGGAGAAACAGGCTGCGGCGGCGCGCCAGGCCTATGACACTACGGCGGCCCAGCTGTCGTCGCTTCGCCATGCGGCGGCTGTCGGGCTGAGCAAGGCGGTGATGGCCGAACTGCCGGCGCTGAAGCTCGAACGCGCCGAGTTCATCGTCGAGATCGCAAGCGATGCCGAGAGCCGCATGGAAGAAGGCATCGACCAGGTCGAGTTCTGGGTGCGGACCAATCCCGGCACCAGGCCAGGACCAATGATGAAGGTCGCTTCCGGCGGCGAGCTTTCGCGCTTCCTGCTGGCGTTGAAGGTCGCGCTGGCTGATCGCGGGTCGGCGCCGACCTTGGTCTTTGATGAAATCGACACCGGCGTCGGCGGCGCGGTTGCCGACGCCATCGGCCAGCGGCTGGCGCGGCTGGCAAAACGCGTGCAGGTGCTTTCGGTCACGCATGCACCGCAAGTGGCAGCGCGCGCGGCGACGCATTTCCTGATCTCCAAATCGGGCGGTGCCGACCGGGTCTCGACCGGCATCGCCGAGATGGACCGGGCGGCACGGCAGGAAGAGATCGCACGCATGCTCGCCGGCGCCACCATCACCGACGAGGCGCGTGCGGCGGCCGAGCGGCTGCTGCGGGAGAACACCGCGGCAGCGTAGAGCTGTTCATCGTTTCACCGAAACGCCGAACCGCTCTACCTCTTTGTTTCTGCGCAGTTCCGGACGGAAAACCGTTTCACACTTTTCCTGGAATTGCTCCAGGCGAGTTCGTTTCCGGCGCTCGTGACCTGAGTCAGGGTATGGCGCCATCCTGCTGTTCAGGAATGATTTTCTGTGTCTGGTCTCTCCCTCATGAGAAAATCCTGTTCTATTGTGTCGCGCCACCGTGGAGGGAGCAGTGCATGGACGAAAAACCAGTCGATTCGCTCAGCGAAAGCGAGGCGGCAAGCGAGTTGAAGCGGTTGGCGCAGGAGATCGCCGAGCACGACCGGCGCTACCATGGCGAGGACGCGCCGATAATCACGGATGCGGAATATGACGCGCTGACCCGGCGCAACCTCGCCATCGAGCAGCAGTTCCCGCATCTTGTGCGCGAGGATTCGCCCTCACGCAGGGTCGGCGCGCCGCCGGCGGAAGGTTTTGCAAAGGTGCGCCACGCGGTGCCGATGCTCAGCCTCGCCAAGGCCTATACCGACCAGGACGTCGCGGACTTCATAGAACGGGGCCGGCGATTCTTTGATCGCGACAAGGAGCTGAACATCGCCTTCACGGCTGAGCCGAAGATCGACGGGCTATCGGCTTCCCTGCGGTATGAAGGCGGTGTGTTCGTGCAGGGGGCAACGCGCGGCGACGGCGTCGTCGGCGAGGACATCACCGCCAATCTCAAGACCATCGCCGATATTCCCAAGACCTTGAAGGGACCGGACTGGCCCGAGGTCATCGAAATACGCGGTGAGGTCTATATGACCTACGCGGAATTCGAGGCGCTGAAGCAGCGTTCGGCGGCGATAGGCGGCCAGGATTACGTCAATCCGCGTAACACGGCGGCCGGATCGCTGCGCCAGAAGGACCCGTCCGTTACCGCCAGCCGCAACCTCAAATTCTTTGCCTACGCCTGGGGCTATACTTCAAAGGATCCAGCTCCGACCCAATACGATTCCGTGCAAAAATTCGCGGAGTGGGGGTTCAAGGTCAGTCCGCTGATGGTCCGGGCAAAGTCGGTCGACGAACTGATCGCGCATTATCACCTTATCGAGGCCCAGCGCTCATCGCTCGGCTACGACATCGACGGCGTCGTCTACAAGGTCGACCAATTGGAGTTGCAGCGCAGATGGGGCTTCGTCACCGGCGAACCACGCTGGGCGATCGCTCATAAATTTCCGGCCGAACAGGCGATGACGACCGTGCTCAGGATCGACATTCAGGTCGGCCGTACCGGTACGCTGGCGCCCGTTGCCCGGCTTGCGCCCGTCACGGTCGGCGGCGTCGTGGTCGAAAATGTCACGCTTCACAACGAAGACTACATCAAGGGTCTGGACAGCAACGGCCAGCCGATCCGCGACGGCAACGACATCCGTATCGGCGACACGGTGGTCATCCAGCGGGCGGGGGACGTCATTCCGCAGATCGTCAGCGTCGTCGTCGACAAGCGTCCGCCAGATGCCGTGCCCTACGAATTCCCGCACAAATGTCCGATCTGCGGCTCACCCGCAACGCGCGAGATCAACGAGAAGACCGGCAAGGAGGATTCCCGCCGACGGTGCACCGGCGAGCTGATCTGCCCCGCGCAGGCCGTGGAAGGATTACGCCACTTTGTGTCGCGCGGCGCCATGGATATCGAAGGCCTGGGCGCTGAAAACATAGACCTGTTCTTCAATGCCGGGTTGGTCAAGACTGCCGCCGATATCTTCACCCTCCGGGACCGCCGTCCCGCCGTCACCAAGGCGCTGGCGGAGCGACGGGAGGAGCAGGCCAGGCAGCGTGAGGCCGCATCGGGCAAAACGCGCAAGAATGTACGCAGCGTCGAGGAACGCAACTATGACGGCCTCGACAAGCTCTTCGCTGCCATCGACGCCCGCCGCGAACCCGAACTCGATCGCTTCATCTTTGCGCTGGGCATCCGCCATATCGGCGAAACGACGGCCGCTGTGCTCGCCCGAACCTTCTCGACGATCGAGGAGTTGATCCGCATTGGCAAGGAGACAGCAGCAGCAGCCGATCCACACACCGTTTTTCCTTCAATCAACGGCATCGGCGATACCGTGATAGGCGCGCTTCGCGATTTCTTCGGCAATGAACGCAACGACGCCGTGCTTGAAGCGCTGCTCACACAGATCCACCCGAAGCCGTACATTGTGAACGTCTCAGCCGATAGTGCGGTCGCCGGCAAGACAATCGTGTTTACAGGCACGCTGGAAAAGATGACGCGCCCGGAGGCCAAGGCGATGGCCGAACGTCTCGGCGCGAAGGTCGCCGGCTCGGTTTCCGCGAAGACCGATCTCCTGGTGGCAGGCCCGGGCGCCGGTTCCAAGCTGAAGGACGCGACCAAATTCGGCATCGAGGTGATCGACGAGGACACCTGGTTGCAGCGGATCGGCAAGGGCGCGTGATGGCTGCTGCGTTCAATGGTTTTGGGCAAAAGGCCATTCCCTTCCTCAAGGCGCTGGATTTTCATCAGAGCCGGGAGTGGTTTTTGGAAAACCGCGATCTTTTCGAGCGCGACCTGCGCGATCCCTTCGGCGATCTGGTCGAGACGCTCTCCGAGCGCTTCACAGCATTGGGGTTCGGCCTGCGCGGCGACCGCAAGAAATCGCTGTTCCGGATTAATCGCGACGTGCGTTTTGCCAAAGACAAACGGCCTTACAACCAGCATCTGTCGGCGATCCTTTCGCCCGACGGCACCAAGATGGAACAGGGCGTGTTTTACGTCCATATCGGGCTCGAGCGATGCTTTGCCGCCATTGCCTGGTGGCAGCCCGGACCGGAGCTATTGCTGGCGCTGCGCAACGCGATCGCGAAGCGGCCCGCTGAATTCCGCAGCCTCGTCGCGGCGCTGAAGAAGAATGGTCTCGAGCTCGACCCGGACGGCTGCATGAAGCGCACGCCGCGCGGCTTCGAGCATATCGCCGAGCCCGATCTCGCTGCCGCGATCCGCAACCGGCATTTTGCCGTCCGGCACGCAATCGAGCCGGCGGATATCTACGGAGCTGGATTGGTCGACGACCTTGTCGACTTCGCCATGCGGGCAAAACCGCTGCTCGACTGGGGCAGGGCGATCGAAGGCAAGGCTTCGCCGCGCTAGGCACGGAAGCGTGCTTGCCGCGACGCTTCAGCTGTCATTTCCGCTGATCGTTTGCCTCAAGCGAATTGGTGTGACAAGCCGGACCGCCCTCCCTACATACGGCCGTTCCCGAGGAGCGGTCGATGTCGGCGGAAGCAATCTCCGAAAACAGTGCGAAAAGCGATTTCTGGGACGGCGTGCGGCTCAGCATGCCCGTCGTGGTGGCGTCGGCGCCGTTTGCGTTGCTGTTCGGAGCGCTCGCAGTCGACAACGGGTTTTCCGTGCTCGAAGCGTTCCTGATGAGCGCAACGGTGTTCGGCGGCGCCAGCCAGATGGTCGGCATCGAGCTGTTCGGCCAGCATGTCGCGCCGTGGCTGATCGTGCTGTCGATCTTCGCCGTGAATTTTCGCCATGTGCTCTATTCGGCTGGCATCGGCCGGCGCATTGCGCATTGGCCGCTGGTGCAGCAGGCGATAGGCTATTTTGTGCTGACCGATCCGCAGTTCGCGGTGGCCGAGCGCAAGGCGGAGGCCGGCGAGACCGTCGGGTTCACCTGGTATATGGGGCTTGGGCTGCCGGTCTATGTGTTCTGGATCATCGAAAGCGCGCTCGGCGCGATGTTCGGCAAGCTTATTCCCGACACCCATGCGTTGGGCATCGATTTCCTGCTGCCGATATATTTTCTCGGCCTGGTCATGAGCTTCCGCAAGCGGCCGCTGTGGCTGCCGGTGGTCGTCGCCAGCGCTGCCGCCTCCATCATTGCATACAAAACGGTCGGCTCGCCCTGGCATGTCTCCATAGGTGCGCTGGCCGGCGTGCTGCTCGCCGTCATCCTGCCGCCCCGCCACAGCGGCGTGGAGGCACGGCCATGAGCACGACCTTGTGGATCATCATCGCCGCTTCGATCGCGACCTATCTGACCCGCATCGGCGGTCATCTGGTGATCTCGCGTTTCGATCAAATCCACCCGCGCGTCGAAGCCGGGCTCAGCGCCGTTCCGGCGGCGGTGCTGACCACGCTGGTGGCGCCGGCGGCGCTCAGCGCCGGGCCGGCGGAATGGGCAGCCTTGATCGTCGCCGGCCTTGTCTCACTGCGCGGCGGCCTTATGGCGATGTTCCTGGCGGGTGCTGCCGTGCTGATCCTCGCGCGGCAGCTCGTCGGCTGATCGACTTTTGCCTTGGCGGCGAGAGCACACATGCGCTTTACCGCAGCGACTATTGCCGCGCCGACCCGCGACAGGCTCAGCCGGATCGCCTCCGCTCTCTCCTGGTGGGCGCCACGCACGGCGTCGCTATAGAGCGCTTCGCGCTGCTTCGGCGTCAATGCGCTTAGATCGATCGGCTGGATGCCGAAGGGCTCACGCGACATTTCCATCTCCCCTGGTTTGCCGTGTTGATCGGCAGCTACACCGGCGATTTACGGGAAAGGCATAATCAGTTAAAATGAATAATTAAGATCGTTATGTTCTCCAGGAGAGATGTATGGATTTGGCCGATCTGCGCATCTTCCGCACGGTGGTGCGCGAGGGCGGAATCACCAGGGCGGCGGAAAAACTGTTTCGCGTGCAGTCGAACGTGACCACACGCATCCGGCAGCTCGAGGAGGATCTCGGCGTGCAGCTGTTTATCCGGGAGGGCAAGCGCCTGCACGTATCGCCGGCCGGTCACAGATTGGTCGGCTATGCGGATCGGCTGCTGGCGCTTGCGGAGGAGGCGCGAACGGCGATGCTCGATCCACGCCCGCGCGGCACTCTTCGCCTAGGTGCCATGGAGAGCACCGCCGCGGCACGGCTTCCAAGTCTGCTCGCCGAATACCATGCACGGCATCCCGAAGTGGAAATCCAGTTGCGCACCGGCAATCCGCAGGTTCTCGCGACCGCCATGCTTGCCGGCGAACTCGATGCAGCCTTCGCCGCCGAGCCGATCGCTGACGTTCCGTTCGAAAAGCTGCCCGCATTCCACGAGCAGCTGGTCATTGTCTCGGCGGCATCGCGCGTTTCGGTCGAAGACCACCTGGACATGCCCAAAACCATGATAGCCTTCGAGCACGGCTGTCCGCACCGCAAGCGGCTGGAACAATGGTATGCGCGCAGAGGGTTCATGGCCGAGAAAACCATCGAGCTTGGCTCATACCATGCCATCCTTGGTTGCGTGGTGGCTGGCATGGGCATAGCGCTGATGCCGAAAAGCGTGCTTTCGGGTTTTCCGGAAAGCCGCTGGCTAAAGCTGCACGAACTGCCCGCTGACGAAGACAATGCCGTCACAGTGTTGTTCTGGCGCAAGGGAGCCGGTTCTCCCAACGTCACCGCTTTGCAGGGACTGCTTGCGGAGCAAAGCCTGTCAACCGGCGTTGCCGCCGCGGCTATTGCTTGAAGTCGTGCGGCAGCGGCGCGGTTGCCTTTTCCAGCCAGGCCAGCGTTTCGCCGTCGAGCATCGGTCCGATCTCGGCCAGTACGCGCGCATGGTATTCGTCAAGCCAATGCAACTCGTCGCGGGTTAAAAGGTCCGATCGGACCAGCCGCTTATCGATCGGCGCCAGCGTCAGTGTCTCGAAGCCGTGCATGGCGATGTCGCCGCCCTCGATTGCCTCGGCCGGTGTCACCAGAATCAAGTTCTCGATGCGGATGCCGTAGGAACCTTCCTTGTAATAGCCGGGCTCGTTGGAGACGATCATGCCGGCCAGCAGCTTCTCGGTACCGGTCTTGGCGATACGCTGCGGGCCCTCATGCACGGCAAGATAGGAGCCGACACCGTGCCCGGTGCCATGGGCGAAATCGCAGCCGTGTCTCCATAGCGCCAGGCGCGCCACTGCATCGATTTCGGAGCCGCGCGTGCCCTGGGGGAAGCGCAGCATGGAGATGCCGATCATGCCTTTCAGCACCAGCGTGAAGCGCTCGCGCATCTCCTCGGTTGGCGCGCCAATCGGAACCGTGCGGGTAATGTCGGTGGTGCCGTCCTGGTACTGCCCGCCGGAATCGAGCAGGAACAGCTCGCCATCGCCCAGCTTGCGATTGGTGGCGCGGGAGACGCGGTAGTGCATGATAGCGCCGTTAGGACCAGCGCCGGAGATGGTATCGAACGATACGTCGCGCAGCGGCATCTGCGTTTCTTCGCCGGTCTGACGGCGCGTCTCCTCAAGCCTGGTGACAACGGCGATTTCGTCGAGCGTGCCGGGCTTCTGGCGGTCGAGCCAGCACAGCAGCTTGGCGACCGCGGCGCCGTCGCGGCGATGTGCGGCGCGTGCGCCGGCGATCTCAGCTTTGTTCTTTGTTGCGCGTGGAATGCGGGCCGGATCGGCCGTGGCAATGACGGTGCCGCCATTATCCTCGACCAGCATTCTGAGCTTGTCCGCCGCGAGAACCGGGTCCAGCGCGATTTTTGCGCCGCCCTTGGCCCGGGTGACGATTGCCGATTCGAATTCACCTGGTTCGTGCAATTCGGCGAGCTGCGTCAGGTAGGCCGCGACGGTGCGCGAAAACTTGCGCTGGTCCATGAAAAGCAGATGCGAGCCGTCGGCGGCGAGCACGGCAAAGCCGAGCGCCAGCGGTGTGTGCGGTACGTCGCCGCCACGAATGTCGAAGGCCCAGGCAATGGAGGAGGGGTCGGTCAGTACGGCATGGGTGGCGCCGTCCTTCTCGATGGCCGCCGCCAGCCGCACCAGCTTGTCCTTGGCCAGTTCGCCGGCAAAGCCGATCGGGTGGATCTCGACCGGCGCCAGTGGCGGCCCGGGCTGGTCCTGCCAGATCGCGTCGATCGGATTTTGTTCGAGCGGCACCAGTATCGCGCCGGATTTCTCGGCCGAGGCCTTCAGCGCCTTGACGTCACTGATCGTATGGAGCCACGGATCGAAGCCCAACCGCACGCCCTTGCCGAGATTGTCCTTGATCCAGTGGGCCGGCGGGTTGTCGACAAGGCTCTCGATCGAAAAGATGTCGAGATCGACCTCCTGGCGCACCTGCAGCGTGTAGCGCCCGTCGACAAACATGACGGCGCGCTCGCCAAGCACAATGGCGACGCCGGCCGAGCCGCTGAAGCCGGTCAGCCATTTCAGCCGCGCCGAGCGGTCGGCGACATATTCGCCCTGGTGCTCGTCGGCACGGGGCACGATGAAGCCATCCAGCCCGTTCGCCGCCAACCATTGGCGCAACAATGCCACGCGCGGCTTGCCAACGGCCGGATCGCCGGCGGAATCGAAGGTCTGGAACATGTCGGCTCTCCTCGAATGCTGGTGCGACCGTAGCGCATGACTTCGAAAATCGGAATCGATTTTCGGACCGATCATTCCCGGTTGCTGCGTGTCTCTTTGCGCATGGACGCCATGCAGAATCGACGATTTCAAAAAGCGTCAGCGGAGCTTACCTTCTTAATGTGGAGGAAAAGTCCTGTTGCCCTGCAAAGGAGACCGTCATGTCCACGATTTCACCTAGACGCGGATTTTTCAAAAACGCTGTGAAAGCGCTGATCGAAGCTCGCCAGCGCGAAGCGAGCCGGTATGTAAGCGGCGTTCTGCTTGGCTTTGACGACGAAACGCTGAAAGCTCACGGCTACGATCGCGAACAGCTAAAGAAAGCGGCGAACTCGCGCTAAGTCCGAGCGGATTCCGGCTTGCGTTGAAGGCGTCGCGCCTCAGCGCTTGAGGTGAATCGTCACCCAGCCCTCGCGGTGCAAGGTGCGGACGTGCCGGAATTTCTGGCCGACATAGGCCGCGATTACCGCATCGCGCTGGCGCTCGAGGATGCCCGACAAAACAATCGAGCCACCGAGCGCGATATGCTCCGCCATTTGCGGCGCCAGGCGCATCAGCGGCCGCGCCAATATGTTGGCGACGATCAAGTCGAAGGGCGCGCGCGCGGCAAAGATCGGGTGGTGGAATCCGGGCGCCATCACTGTTTCGACGAGCCCCTTGACGTGGTTCAGCCGCGCATTGGCGGCGGCCACCTTGACGGCGACCGGGTCGATGTCGGTCGCCAGCACCGGTATATGCGCGAGCCTGGCCGCTGCGATCGCGAGCACCGCGCTGCCGGTGCCAAGGTCGAGCGCGTTGCGTGGATGCTCGCGCCGTACGACCTGCTCCAGCATTTCGAGGCAGCCGGCGGTGGTGCCGTGATGACCGGTGCCGAAAGCAAGGCCGGCCTCGATCTCTATGGCGATTTCGCCGCTGTGGCGCTTCCTGCGGTCATGCGCGCCATGGACGAAGAAGCGCCCGGCCCGCACCGGCTTCAATCCCTCCAGCGAGCGCGCCACCCAGTCGATGTCGGGCAGCGTTTCGCGCGCTATCGGTTTCGACAGCGACAGTCCGGCAAGTACATCCCTGAGCCGCGCCTCGACCGCATCGACGTCGTCGCCGGCATAGAGCGATACTTCGTGGATGTCGCGGTCCTCGTCGACCTCGAGCACCGCAATCGGCAGGCCCTCATCGTCGAACGCCGCACCGAGCGCCGCGAAGATGCGATCAGCCTCGATCTTGCCCGCGGTGAAATACAAACGCGTCTGCGTCATTACCGGATGTGTCAACCTTCCGCCGCCAGCCGTTTGAGCTTGGCGATGGCGGCGTCCGGGCTTTCGCCATAGGCAATAGTGCCGGCGAAATCGCCCTTGGCATTGAGCAGCAGCACCGAAGCGGTGTGGTCCATCGTGTAGTCACCGTCGTTCGTGTCGACTTTCTTCCAGTAGATGCCGAAGGACTTGGCCATGGCGTGGACCTTATCCGGATCGCCTGATATGCCGAGGATGCGATCGGAGAAATTGCTGACATAGGTGTTCATGATTTCCGGCGTATCGCGCTCCGGATCGACCGTAACGAAATAGGCACGCAGGTTCTTGCCGTCGTCGCCCATCGTCTTCAGCCAGCCGGCCAACTCGAAAAGCGTGGTCGGGCAGACTTCCGGACAATGCGTGAAGCCGAAGAAGACGACGCTGGGGTGGCCGCGAAACGCGGCTTCGGTGACCGGCGCGCCCTTCTGGTCGACCAGCGTGAACGGTGCTCCGAACGGCTCGCCGCCATAATGTCCGCGGTACCAGTCGAAGGTGAGCCAGCCGATTCCGGCGGCCATCAGGACGAGAATACCGACCAGAATTGAACGCATCATCAGTGAAAGTCCGTCGTTATTCCATCGGGCGCCGGGTTGGCGCCGTGAAGGCCCTGGCTTGGCGAACACTCTTAGCGGTTCGGTCGCGCCGACGCAAAGATGTCGCGTTGCCGCAACCGGCAATCCTGTGGGAGGCGATCTGCTTGCAAAGCACTGCCGTTCGTCCCACCTGAGGTCGGCAAAATTTGAACCGCAGGAGGCCTCTTTGCGAAAACGGATTGGCGGCGCGTTAGCCGCATGCCTTGTCATTGGCGCCGGCGCGGCCGCCGCCGAGGAAGTCGGCAAGGTCGGCGTCGATTGGCTCGGCAACGATATCATCGTCGAGGCGATCAAGGATCCGAAGGTCGAGGGCGTGACCTGCCACGTCTCCTATTTCGACCGTGGCGTGATCGACCGCCTGCAGAAAGGCAACTGGTTCGAGGACCCGTCCGATTCCTCGATCTCCTGCCGCCAGACCGGGCCGATCACCATTGGCGACATCGACATGAGCGAGGCCGGCGAGGAGGTGTTCAAGCAAGGCATCAGCCTGATCTGGAAAAAGCAGGTGGTGAACCGCATCTACGACAAGGCCAACGAGACGCTGATCTACCTGTCGCATTCGCGCCAGGTGCAGGATGGCTCGGCAAAAATGTCGGTCACCACCGTGCCGCTCTACGGCCAGAACGTGGTGTGGACCAGCGGCAAGCCGAAATAGAGACTTAAGGTGCTACAGGGTCCTTGGCGCGTCCAAACTGATGCGCGGCGCTGCACTCGGCTTGCGAGACTATGCGCGCGGGCGTAAAGCGCCCGCATGGACCGTCCTGAACACCTTGTCCTAAAAGATCCCGAGCCGCGCATCCATCCGACGGCGGAGCTGAAGGCGTGCAAGCTTGGACGTTATGCGTCGATCGGCGAGCGCGTCATCCTGCGCGAGGTGATGGTCGGCGACTTTTCCTACTTCGAGCGCCACGCCGAGGCGATCTATACGACGATCGGCAAATTCTGCTCGATCGCCGCCAACAGCCGCATCAATGCGCTGGAGCACCCGGTCGAGCGGCTGACGCAGCACAAAATCAGCTATCGGCCCAACGAGTACTTCCGCTGGCTGGGTGTCGATCAGGCATTCCGCGACCGGCGGCGGGCGAGAGCCGTCAGCATCGGCCACGATGTCTGGATCGGCCATGGCGCCGTGATCATGCCGGGCGTGGCGATCGGCAATGGCGCGATCGTCGGTGCCAACTCGGTGGTGACGCGCGACGTGCCGGCCTATGCAATCGTCGCCGGCGTTCCGGCCACGCCATTGCGGCAGCGCTTCAGCGCGGGAACTGCGGCCCGGATCGAACGTCTTGCCTGGTGGGACTGGCCGGTCGAGAAACTGGCCAGGGCAGTCCCCGACATGCAGGCCTTGCCCATCGAGGCTTTCCTCGACCGCTGGGAAAACGGCGCCCCCTGACTTCGGGGCGTATCTGCAAGCGGTCCGACGGCCTGCGCGATCTGCTCCTCCAACAATGTACCCGCGATCTTCCGCCACGAGGGAACCAGGAGCGGCTGCCAACTGTTTCTGCAGACACAATGAACTCGGCTTCCGTCCGGGTTCGTCGCCCGGCTGTTGAGGGAGTTTGAATGATTGAGAAGCTTTTCACCAGGATCGCCAACAACGTCGCCCATTTTGCCGGCCTGCCGCCGACGTTTGCCGTCTGTTTCCTGATCATCGTCGTCTGGGCGGCAAGCGGGCCGATGTTCGGCTTTTCGGACACCTGGCAGCTCGTCATCAACACCGGCACGACGGTCGTCACCTTCCTGATGGTGTTTCTCATCCAGAACACCCAGAACCGCGATGGCGCCGCGATCCAGGCGAAGCTCGACGAATTGATCCGGGTCAGCACAGCCCAGAACACCTTCATCGGTATCGAACACCTGACTGAGACCGAGGTCGAAGAGATCCGCAAGAAATGCGAACAGGCAGCGAAGCGGCATGATCAGAAGCTTGCCGAGTTGGCAGCCGAGAAAGCCATGGCGAAGAAGCGGAACACGAAGAAGCACGCAGCGGCGTGATATAAAGGTCCGGCGCATACCTGCGAAGATCGGATCCGATTCTTTGCTCTGGTGATCTTCGGTTCGGGATCATGCGCTGCGTGTCATGAATGCCGCGAAAGCATCCTTGTAGTCCGGATGCCAGCGCGACAGAGCAGGACGGTTCTCAATGATATCGCCAATTGCCCAGGCCATGCGCTTTTCGTCCATGGGCCGGGTCGCCTCGTTATCGGGACACAGGATGTAGAAATCGCCACGCAGCAGCGAGGCCAGCATGAAGTCGATGACCTGCTCGCCGGTCCAGGCGCCGGCCGGCTTTTCGGTCGCACCTTCGGTCAGGCCGGTAAAAGTGAACCCGGGAATGAGCAAATGCGCCGCGACATTGGCGCCGGGCTCGTTGCGCAGCGCGTGTGCAAGGCCCTCGGTATAGGTCTTCACGCCAGCCTTGGAGACGTTGTAGGCGAGGTTGCCGGGCGGCGTGGTGATACCTTGCTTGGAGCCGGTGTTGACGATCAGGCCGGGCTTTCCCGCCGCCAGCATGCGTGGCGCGAACGCCTCTACGCCATGGACGACACCCCAGAAATTGATGTCCAGCAGCCGCTTCCAGGCGTCACGGTTCTCCCAGGGCTTGCCGGGGTTATTGCCGACGCCGGCATTGTTCATCAGCAGCGACACGTCGCCGAAAGTGCCGGATGTCCGTTCGGCCAGCCGGTCGAGGTCTTCGGCCTTCGAGACATCGGTGGCGACGGCAAGTACGGCGCTCTGCCCGCCGATAGCAGCGACGGCGCGGGCAGCCTCATCAAGGCGTTCGCCGCCGATATCGGCCAGCACGATCTTCATGCCCATCGCCGCCAGCCGTTTGGCGGCGGCAAGGCCGATGCCGCTGGCCGCGCCGGTAATGACGGCGACATTGCCGGAGGCAAGTGCAGGCAGGGCGGTCTGGATCTCGGCGTCGGTGGTCATGATTTTCTCCTGTTCTGGCCGCGGCGAACTTAGCGCGGAAAAAGGCTCGCGCAAGCCGATCCCGGCATCTTCGGGTTGACCGCATCGGCGGGCGCTGCGCATGCTGATATCGAAAAAGGAGACCTGACGATTGACCGACTGGATCGAGATCCTGAAAGAACAGACCGCCACCGGCGACCAGATGAGCCGCGAGGTACCGCAGATGCTCGCCAATCCCGACATCAGCGAAGCGCAAGTTATGACGCTGTTTTCGGCGCTCGAAAAACAGGCCGAATTCGTCGAAAAGCTGCGTATGGCGCTGGAAAAATTCGGCCATGATTTTTCAGTGATCAAGGCGGCCGAGCGGCTGGAGGAGCGCTACGCCGACCTTGCCGCTTCGGTAGCGGAAAAGCTGAAAGCAATGCGAGGCTAGACGGGGCCTATTTTCTCGATCAGCCGCTCGAAGCGTCTGTCCGGCACGAACCAGATCATCGCCACCAGGACATAGATCGAGACACCGATCCAGTGATTGACGAAGGTCAGCGCGATGGCGGAAAGATAGAGGACCAGCGAGATCTTTCCCTTGAGGTCATTGCCCAACGCCCTGGCGAAGAGAGTCTCGTTGCCGTGCAGTCGATGCAGGGCCATGGTGAGGATGTTGAAGCCGATGGCGCAGAGCGCTAGGTCGACGCCATAGACAGCAACCGGCACCGGCGCGAAATGGTTCTCACCCATGAAGGCTGTCGTCGCCGGCATCAGCGATAGCCAGAACAGCAGGTTGAGGTTCGCCCACAGCACGCGGCCGTCGACCCGCTGCACGGTATGGAACATGTTGTGCAAATTGTTCCAGTAGATGCCGACATTGATGAAGGACAGCACATAGCTGAGGAAGATCGGCCAGAGTGGTGCCAGCGCGGAAAAATCCTCGCCATGCGGCACCTTCAATTCCAGCACCATGATGGTGATGATGATGGCGACCACGCCATCGGTGAATGCCTCGACTCGTCCCTTGCCCATGAATCTCCCCTGACAATCCGCTGAAGTTAAAAGAGGATCTCGCTCAGCGCCATCGGCAAAGCTGCCAAACTTGTCAGGAGCAAGCCGGGGAGGGGGAACGGCTGACGCGAAAAAGGCGTTAGGATGTCAGATCCCGAACAGCAAAAGGTCGAAAAAATGACCGCTCACGCTCAAGTCATGACGCGCGATTACGAACTCGGCGGCCGCGCTGCAGCGGCCACCGTGGCCGCTATGATCGCGGCTCTTTTCGCCGGCAGCACGGCGCTGACGCCGCTTTACATCATCTACAAGCAGGTCTTCGGCTTCTCACAGATCACTTTGACGCTGGTCTACGCCGTCTATGTCATCGGCAATCTGGCGGCGCTGCTGATGTTGGGGCGTGTGTCCGATGTCATCGGGCGCCGTCCAATGGCATTGGCCGGGATGGCGGTGGCCGTGGTCAGCGCGGTGGTTTTCCTGTTCGCCGAAAATGTCGCCTGGCTCGACATCGCCCGAATTCTGAGCGGACTGGGAATCGGCGTCGGCGCGGGCACCGGCACCGCCTGGCTCGCCGAATTGCTCCCGACCGACGACAAGTCACAGGCGGCGACGATTGCCACCAGCACCAATTTTCTCGGCCTCGGCCTCGGTGCGCTGGGGGCCGGGTTGCTCGCCGAATACGCGCCTTGGCCGCTCAGGCTGACATTCGTCGTCTACCTGGCGATGCTCGCGACTGTAACCCTGCTCGTCTGGCGCACGCGGGAAACCGTTTCGCGGCCGGGGAAACTGGCTGACGTTTCGATGCGGCCGCGGCTTTCCGTACCCGATGACATCCGCGCAAGTTTCGTTGCGCCGGCGGTGACCGGCTTTGGCGCAATGGCGCTGGTCGGCTTTTATGCAGCACTCGCACCGAGCATTTTGGCGCAGCAACTGCAGGTAACCAACCATGCCGAAGCCGGCGCTCTGTTCTTTGAATTGGCGATCGTGACGGCCGCCACCATTGTAGCGACGGCACGTCTTTCGAGCCGAGCCGCGATGTTCGCGGCGCTTGCGCTGATGATCCCAACCGTCGCGATGATTGTTGCGGCGCAGGTCTTCGCCTCGATGACCATAATGATTGCCGGCACCGCCTTGTGCGGCGTGGCGGCAGCGCTCGGCTATCGCGGCGGCTTGCAAGTGGTGAACGAGATCGCGCCGGCGGACCGGCGCGCCGAAGTCGTCTCGGCCTTCTTCATCTGCTGTTTTTGCGGCAACGCGCTGCCGGTCATCGGCATCGGCGTTCTGTCGACGGTGGCAGGTGCGACCGCGGCAAGCGTGGCCTTTGCCGGCATGATTGTCGTCTTTTCCCTGGTCGCTCTCGGGTTTGGCGCGAAATACGCGCGCTGAGCCGACCTTTCAGCCGTTCGGTGTCTCGGGCGAAAGGTGCGCGCGCTGGCGCGGTACGCCGAGGCCGGTATCCGGCGGTTCGCCGGCAGCCGGCCGGCTCTCGATCATGTGCAGGCTGCGCCAGCGGCCGAAGCGATAATAGGCCGCGGCCAGCACGAGCGAGGTTATAGAGCCAGCCGGAAAGCTCCACCACAGAGCTTCCTCGCCGATCACGCTTCGGAAGAAATAGGCGAAGCTGGTGCGCACCAGCAGCACCGAGATCACCAGGATGATCAGCGGCGGCATCACCGCGCCGGTGGCACGCACGGTGGCGAAGAGCACGATGGTGATGCCGAACAGGATGAAGGACCACGACGCGATCTTGTTGATGTGAGTGGCGATGTCGATTGCTGCACTGTCGCTGCCAAGGAAGAGGCTGAGCACCGCGCGATCGAATACGAACAGCAGCGCGACGAGCATCCCGGTGAGCACAAGGTTGAAGCCGACGCCGGAGGTGGCGATGCGTCCAATCCGGTCCCAGCGCCTGGCGCCGACATTTTGCGCCGCCATGGACGACACCGCGGCGCCGATGGCGAGCGCCGGCATCTGGATATAGGTCCAGAGCTGTGCGGCTATGCCGTAGGCAGCTGCAACCTGCGAGCCGTACGAGTTGACCATGCCCATCACCGTCAGCGCCGCGGCCGAAACGACGATCATCTGCAGGCCCATCGGCACGCCCTTGAAGACGACGATGCGCAGCAGCGCCGGGTCCGGCCGCAGCAGAGCGAGATTAGGGCCGGCCAGCCGCAGCGGGTGCTTGCGCGCATAGAGCACAATCAGGATGGCAACCACGCTTACCGTCTGGCCGATCAGCGTCGAGGTGGCCGAGCCGGCGATGCCGAGTTCGGGGAACGGGCCGATGCCGAGGATGAGCAACGGGTTCAAAACGACGTCGAGCATGACGGCCAGCGCCATGAACAGGAAAGGCGTGCGCGAATCGCCGGCGCCGCGCAGCACCGTCATGACGAAGGACAGCAGGTTCATCATCGGCACGGCGAGGAAGATGATGCGCAGATAGGAGCGCGCCAGCGGCAACGCGTCGGCCGGCGTGCCGAGCGCATCGAGGATCGCATCGACCCAGATCCAGCCGCAGACCGCGAACACCACCGAGACGAGGAAGAAGAAGGTGGCGCTGGTTCCGACGATGCGCCGGGCTTCGGGCAGGTCACGAGCGCCGACGGATTGTGCGACCAGGATGGTCGCCGCCATGCCGATGCCGAAGACGGTGCCGAGGATGAGAAACAGCACGAGGTTGGCATTGGACGTGGCGGTCAGCGCCGCTTCACCGAGGAAACGGCCGACCCACACGGCATTTATCGAGCCGTTGAGCGACTGCAGCACATTGGAGCCGAGCACCGGCAGGGCAAACAGCAACAGGGTGCGCGGGATAGGCCCACTGGTGAGGTCGCCGGTCTGCCGGCGCGGGGGCATGTTGTCGTCCATGGCAGGCAACTCGGCGAAGGCTTGTCTGAGTCCGCAATGATTGCCGATTTAACGGGAGAGGTCGATGCGGCGCTGTAAATTCCGCCTGGCGTGCCTTGATCTAAGCATTTCTCAACCTTCCGGAATCGTATATTGATCCCGCACGCGTGGGGCCGCATTTTCCTGGATCTCATGGGTAGGCCGGGGGGCTCATGTCCGATATTCCGTTGTTTTTTGAGCGCCTGAACCGGCGCGCCTTTCTTGGTGCATCCGCTCTGGGCGCGGCCTCCGTGGCTCTTTCGTCGTGCACTACGACGGACGTGGCGGCGCCGGTGCCCGCGGCACCAAGCGATCCGGCTTTCGGCGATGCCGCAAGCATGTATGCCGCGCGCATGGACGAGGGCTATCAGCTGCCGGCAATCCCGGTAGCCAAGGTCGATCCGAAATTCGTGCGGCAAATCGTGGCCGACCCGACTGGAGAAAAACCCGGCACGATCGTCGTCGATACTTCCGAGCACTTCCTCTATCTGGTGCGCGACGGCGGCAAGGCAATTCGCTATGGCGTCAGCCTCGGCAAGGCCGGTTTCGGATGGACCGGCAGCGCCGTGGTACAGGCGAGGAAGAAGTGGCCGGTCTGGACGCCGCCGCCGGAAATGATCCAACGCCGGCCGGAACTGGCGAAATACAAGGACGGCATGCCGCCCGGCCCGCAGAGCCCGCTTGGTGCCCGCGCGCTGTATCTCTTCCGTGACGGCAAGGACACGATGTATAGGCTGCACGGCACGCCGGAGTGGGATTCCATTGGGAAGAACGCTTCCTCCGGCTGTGTGCGCTTCATGAATCAGGACATTATCGACCTCTACAGCCGCGTCGACGGCGTCGCGCCGGTCTTCGTGCGCCCGAACCTGTCGGCCGCCGGGAAGATCGCCGCCGTGTCGAACAGGACGGCCGAGCCGATCGATGCCGGCGTGCCAAAGGACGCGGAGATGTTGAGGTAAGTGCCTTCGACTGGATCGTCAGTCGCAGGTTTTTGCAACGCACCAGGACACCGTCCTTGCGCGGGCGAGCCGCAACTGAAGGTACAACCGCTCAATCGCGCCAGCTCAGGCGGACGCGTTCGGCGCGTCCGCCTGTATGGGTGCCGCTACTTCTTGGCGAGGCCTGGGAGCGTGACCTGATAGACCAGGAACATGGTGTCGACATCGGCGCCATCCTCGGCCTTGTAGGCCGCGCCGACCTGGAAGCCGTCCTGCGTGAGGAAATCATTGTCATTGGCGACGAACAGGAAATAGTCGTCGGGCAGCTTTGGATCGAGGACGCTCACCACCGACATCGCCTCCCATTTCTCCGAAAGGTTGTTGCGGTCGTTGGGCGCGCCATTGTGCAGCCCGAAGCGGCCGAGCTCGGTCTTGTCGTTGATGTCGATGAGCGGCGTCAGCTTGGCCGGCGTCACCGATGGATCGAGCTCACCCTTGGGCGCCAGCGGCTTGTCCTTGTCGAATTCTGTGCCGGCGACATCGGTTGCCGCAGACACATCGACGACGCTGATCTCGCGGTGGAGCGAGGTGTCGCCCTTCAGCCCCTGGCCATTGCCGCTGTCGCGCGCCAGCATCAGGAAGGTCTTGTCCGACAGCGCCACGATTTCGCTCTGCGCGGCGATCTTGGTTTTGCCCTTGGCATCGGTGAACACCGGCAGCGGCACGACATATTCATGCGCGAGCTTGAGCTGGCCGGGATCCGAGGCATCGTAGACCAGCGCGCGCGTGTTCTGACGCGTCGAGGCGGAATCGCCGCCATCCTGCCTTGGGGCCGACTGCAGCACGGCAATCAGGAACTTCCCGTCCGGCGTCAGCGCCATGCCTTCGAGGCCCTGGTTGTTCTGACGGCCGGTTTCGGGATCCTTCGGATCCGGGTCTGCCGCGCCAAGTCCCGGATTGTTGGAAGCAAAGTTTGGCGTCTCGTGACGCATCGGGACAAGCGCCGCCGGCGGCTGCGTTGCCGACATCAGACGCCCATCGGCGGAGAAGCGGTAGATGTTCGGACCGTATTCGTCCGAGATGAACATCGTGCCGTCGGGCAGCCGTGCGATCGCTTCGTTATCGAGCGCGAGCTTGCCGTTGGCTTCGGGCAGGATCGGCATGTCGTCGGTCGCGGCACGCACGCCGTTGAGCGGATCGAGGCCGGTTGCGTCGGCGCCCTTGTCGTCGGTCAAAAGCATGGTGTCGGCAAGCGTCGCCGTGAGGCCCGATTGTTCCTGGCCGGTGGCCGGTGCCGCACCCGGCGCGATCGGCGCGAACTCGAGGGCGATCGTGTTGAGGCGCGGACGGTAATCGGTGGTGCCGACGACATTGTAGCCGCGATCCGGCAGCAGCCACAGCGAGCCCTTATAGCCATCGGCGCCATGCGTCCAGCCGGCAGCGTCGATCGACATACCCGAGCCCGAGCCAAACGTCTCGCCGAACTTGTCCTTCTGGCTGGCCGGGATGCGGCCGACACCGACCAGGCCCTTGTTGACGAAGCCGACGCCGCCGACGGTCGCGGCGTTTTCAGCCAAGGCCGGGGTCAAGGCGGTGAACATCGCCAGCGCGACGGCGAGGGACGCGGTTCGGTGCAGGTTTTTCATGGATATCCTCTTTTGAGACAAAGCTGCCGGGATATGAAAAAGCGCCGCGTGGCATCGAGGATGCCGCGAAAGCCTTCGGAGAAGCGATCTAGGACGCGAACATGATACTTGCGTGACAGTGCCGCGCTTGCTTGTCCCCCATGGTCGCAACTGGCCTGGGTATGGCGAATTCGTCGTCGCCGAGCGAGCAATTAGCAACTTTACAAATAATCGTTCTAATGTAAAGTTATGACAATGGAAGGTCCCCGATGACTGCCTATCGTTTCGCCACCCGCCTCAATTCCTTTGCCTCGCGGCCACAGTCCGAGTGGCCCGATCTTGTCGGCAAACCGTCCATGCTGCAAATGGCGGCACGTGCGGCGAAGGTTGCGGAGTTGACCGATCTCGACCTCAACTTCCCCGACCATGTCGATGAAAAGCCTGCGGAAATAGCGCGCAAACTCGGCGATATCGGGCTTTCCATCAATGGTTTCGCCATGCGCTACTATTCCAATCCGGCTTTCAAGCTCGGCGCCTTCACCAACCCGGATCCTGCCATTCGCCGCGAAGCCATCGACCTGACCAAGGCCGGCATCGACGCCACCCGCGAGGCGGGCGCCAGCCTGATGACCTTGTGGCTCGGGCAGGATGGCTTCGACTATGCCTTCCAGGTGGACTACGCAGCGCTCTGGCAACACGAAATCGATGGCATTCGTGAAGTTGCGGCGCATGATCCGGGCTGCCAAATCAGCCTTGAATACAAACCCAACGAGCCGCGCTCCTACAGCCTGATGCCAGATGCGGCGACTACATTGCTGGCGATCCGCGAGATCGGCCTGCCAAATCTCGGCGTGACGCTCGATTTCGCCCATGTGCTCTATGCCGACGAGCAGCCGGCCTTTGCCGCAGCACTCGTGGCGCGACACAGCAAGCTGCTCGGCGTGCATCTCAACGACGGCTACGCCAAGCGCGACGACGGCCTGATGGTCGGGGCCGTGCATACGCTGCAGACGATCGAGCTGCTCAGGCAGATCCGTCGAGACGGCTATGCCGGCGCCATCTACTTCGACACGTTCCCCGACATGACCGGGCTCGACCCGGTCCACGAATGCGAAGTCAACATCGCGACTGTCAAGCGCATGCTGCGCTTCGTCGATCGGCTGGAAAAGGACAATCGCCTGTCCACTGCCGTCGACCGTCAGGACGCGGTCGCCTCGCAGGCCATCATCCAGGAAGCCATGCTCGGGCCGGACAGCTGAGGCCGGCGGCATAGACCGTTTTTCAACAAGGGAGGAAGATCATGAAATTTCTACTTGCCACCGCTGCCGCTGCCCTGATGGCGCTGTCCATCGGCTCGGCTTTTTCCGCGGACCTCGCGCCGCTCAATTCCGACACCGAGAAGGATCGCATCGACTGGTCGCAGCTCGAGGCCAAGTTCGGGGCCTTCCCCAAGCTGCCCGAGGGCACCAAGGCGGGTGCGGTCTCCAAGACGCTGACCAACGAATACTGGCGCTCGCTGGGAGAGGGCTACAAGTCGTTCGGCGACCGCACCGGCGTGCCCGTGGTCTACCAGGCGGCGCAGAGCGAGGGCGACCAGCTCGGCCAGCTCACCATCGCCGAAGGCCTGGTCACGCAAGGCTACAACGTGCTGCTCGTTTCGCCGCAGACCGACTCCAACCTGCAGCCGATCATGGAACAGGCCAAGGCAGCCAATGTGCCGGTGGTCAACGTTAACGACGCGGTCATCCCGCAGGCTGAGCACTATGTCGGCAATGTCCAGCGCGACAACGGCGTGCGCGTCGCCAAATGGTTCATCAAGAACCGGCCGGACGGCGGCAAGGTCGCCATCGTCGAAGGCCAGGCCGGCGTCTACGCCGCCGTCCAGCGCACCGACGGTTTCAAGACAACGATCACCGAGGCCGGCAAGTTCGACGTCGTCGCCAGCGTCCCCGGTAACTGGGATCGCCAGACCTCCTACGACGCGGCCACCAACATCCTGCAGCAGCACCCCGACCTGATCGGCTTCTATGCCAACAATGACGGCATGGCGCTGGGCATCGTCGAGGCGGTCAAGGCTGCCGGGCTGCAGGACAAGGTTGCGGTCTTCGGCACCGACGGCATCTCCGACGCCTATGCCTCGATCCGCGCCGGCGAGCTGACCGGCACCGTCGATTCGTTCCCGGTGCTGACCGGCGAGGTGGCGCTGGAATCGGCGCTGCGGCTGGTGGCCGGGCAGAAGCTGCCGCGCGTCGTTGCCACGCCGCAGGCGCTGATCACCAAGGACAATGCCGACCGTTACTCCGGCGGCGGCGATGCCGTGCGCAAGGCGCTGCTCGAGGACGCGGCAGCGGGCCAGTAGAGCAGGGCCGGCAGGTGCCGGCCTTGGGTCGGCACCTTGCCTGGAGAACCGAAGCAATGTCAGCGCGGCTGCAATTCGAGGGCATTTCCAAAGAGTTTCCGGCTGTGCGGGCGCTGAGCGAAGTGTCGTTTTCGGTCGGCGCCGGCGAGATCCATGGCCTGCTCGGTGAAAACGGCGCCGGCAAATCGACGCTGCTGCGCATATTGTCAGGCGTCTACCGGCCGACGGCGGGAAGCGTGCTGATCGACGGCAAACCGGTGACGCTGAACAACCCGGTCGCGGCGCGCGCCGCCGGCGTGGCGATGATCCATCAGGAATTACAGCAGGTGCCACGCCTCAGCGTCGCCCAGAACATGTTCCTCGGCCATCCGTTGAGGCGCGGCGGCGTCTTCGTCGCACGGCGCGAGCAGGAGAGCCGCGCTGCGGAAGCGTTGGCCGCCATCGACCCGACCATCGATCCGGCAGCCCCGCTTGGCAGCCTGAAGGTGGCGCAGCGGCAGATCGTCGAGATCGCGCGGGCGCTGCTCGACCGCGCCAGGATCGTGGCGATGGACGAGCCGACGTCGAGCCTCACGCCGAGCGAGTTCGAACGGCTGGCGGAAGTCATTGCCGGTCTGGCACGCGACGGTGTCGCGGTCGTCTATGTCTCGCACAAGCTGGACGAGGCGTTCGGCATCTGCCAGCGCGCAACCATCATGCGCGATGGCGTTGTGGTCGAAACCGTCGATCTCGCAAAGGTGTCGGAAAAGGCCGTCGTTTCGATGATGGTCGGCCGCGAGCTTGCCCAGGAACAACACCGCTCGCATGCTTCCCCCGAGATCAGGCTGAGCGTGCGTGGCCTCGCCTCGGCAACCAAGGTCCGTGACGTTTCGTTCGACCTGCATCACGGCGAGGTGTTGGGCATTGCCGGCCTGGTCGGGTCCGGCCGCACCGAACTGCTGCGGCTGCTGGCCGGCGCCGACCGGGCCTCATCAGGCGCAATAGAGATCGACGGCAAGGCGGTAAAGCTTTCCAGTCCGCGCGACGCCATCGCGGCCGGCATCGGCCTGGTGCCGGAGGAGCGCAAGCGCGAAGGCATCGTGCCGTTGCGGTCGATCTCCAGCAACATGGCGCTGGCCTCGATGGGCGTGTTCGCGCCGCGCGGCGTCATCGATCACAAAAGGCTGAAACGGGTCGCGGCCGAGAAGATGAAGCGGGTCAATCTCAGGCCGTTCCTGCTCGACCGGCCGATCCGCCTGTTCAGCGGCGGCAACCAGCAGAAAGCGATCATCGGCCGCTGGCTGGCGGCGGGAACGCGGATCCTTCTGTTCGACGAGCCGACGCGCGGCATCGATGTCGGCGCCAAGGCGGAGATCTACCACCTGATCGAGGAACTCGCCGCCGAAGGCCATTCGGTAATCGTCGTGTCGTCCGAACTCCCCGAGGTGATCCGGCTCGCCGACCGCGTGCTGGTCATGCGCGACGGCACGGTCGCCGCCGAACTGGGCCGCGCAAGTCTCAGCGAACAGGCGATCGCCGCGTACGCCATACCCCAAACGGAGATTGAGGCCGGCAAGGCGCAAGGCCATCGGGCCGGTGCATAACAGACAGGACCAGCGGATGACCGATATAACTCAACACACAGCAGCGCGCCCAAGGGCAGATTTCCTGCACCGGTTTTCCGTGCGCGACGCCGGCACGCTGATCGGCCTGGTGGTGATCCTCGCCGTCTTCGGGGCGCTGGTCCCCGGCTTCTTTGCCGAGCGTAACCTGATCAACATCCTGCAGCAATCGAGCATCAATGCCTGCCTGGCGTTGGGCATGACGCTGGTCATCATCTCGGGCGGCATCGACCTGTCCGTCGGGCCGACGGCAGCCCTTTCGGCGGTCATCTCGGCCTCGATGCTGGTTGCCGGTGTGCCGTTTCCGCTGGCCATCGCCGCCGGCTTCGCCATCGGCCTCGCCTGCGGACTGCTCAACGGCGTGCTGGTTGCCTATGTCGGGCTGCAGCCCTTCATCGTCACGCTGGGAACGCTCAGCACCTACCGGGCGCTGGCGCTGATCTATACCGGCGGCAATCCGGTGCTTGGCCTGCCTGCCGGCTTCCGTGCCATCTTCAACGGCTCGCTGTTCGGATTGCCGTTGGCGGTCATCATCGTGGCCGTGGTCGCGCTGATTGCCTGGATCATCCTCAAGAAGACACCGTTTGGCGAATATCTGCTCGCCGTCGGCGGCAATGAGGAAGCGGCCTACATAGCCGGCGTGCCGATCGCCCGCACCAAGATCGCCGCCTATATGATCTCGGGCCTGCTGGCAGCGCTTGCAGCGCAGATCCTGATCGGCCGGCTGGGTGCCGCCGAACCCATTCTGGGCAATCTCTGGGAGCTCGACGCCATAGCAGCGGCGGCGATTGGCGGTGCCTCGCTGATGGGCGGCAAGGGCAGCGTCGTCGGCACCATCCTGGGTGCCGTCATTCTTGGCAGCATGCGCAACGGCCTGACGCTGATGAACGTGCAGTCCTTCTATCAGCTCCTGGCAACTGGCCTTATAATCCTCGCCGCGATGCTTATCGATCGCGTGACGAGGGGACGTGGATGACCTTGACCGGGCTGGACCTGAAAGCAGTAGGACCGCGCATTCGCATGATGATGCCGCATCTGACGCCGCTCGAGGCGAAGGTGGTTGAAACCGTATTCGGACGGCGCGGCTTCGACGAGACCATACAGCTCAAGCAGATCGCCGAGGAGGCCGGTGTGTCGGAGGCGATGGTGGTCAAGATCGCCAAGAAGCTGGGTTTTTCCGGCTATCGCGACTTTCGCACGGCGGTCTATGAATACAGTCGCCTGCCGACCGCCGAGATGCATCAGGAGCTGTCGGTGGACGACAGTTCGGCCGAGATCGTGCAGAAGGTGTTCCGCACCTCCATCCAGGCGCTGGAGGAGACGCTCGCCATCCTCGACATGGACGATTTCGACCGTGCCGCCGATCTGCTTTACCGCGCCAGGAACCGCGATTTCTACGGCGTCGGCGGTTCGGCGCAGATCGCACGCGACGTCTCGCACAAATTCCTGCGCATCGGCATCCGCACCTCTGTCTACGACGATTCGCACATGATGCTGATGTCGGCCTCGCTGCTCGGCGCCGACGACATTGCTGTCGGCTTCTCGCATTCCGGCAACACGAGCGCCGTCATCGACGCCATCCAACTTGCGCGCAAAAGCGGCGCGCGTACGCTGGCCATCACCAACTATGACAACTCGCCATTGGCAGCCGTCGCCGACATCGTGCTTTGCTCGACCGCGCAAGGCTCGCCGTTGATGGGTGAGAACGCAGCGGCCCGCATTGCCCAGCTCAACATTCTCGACGCGCTGTTCGTCGCGGTCGCGCAACGCGACTACCAGGCGGCGGAGCGCAATCTCGGCCGCACCATGTCTGCGGTGACGTCGAAACGGAAAGACAAGGGCACATGACGGCTTCCCCGCCGCTGGTGACCGTATTCGGCAGCCTGCATTACGATATCATGGTCGAAGCCCCCGATCGCCCGCGCAAGGGCGAAACGGTCACCGGCCATGCCTGGCATCCGAAATGCGGCGGCAAGGGCGGCAACCAGGCGGTGTCGGCAGCGCGGGCCGGCGTGCATGCGGCGATGATCGGAGCTGTCGGCGACGATGATTTCGGCCGCGCGCTTCTCGACAATCTTGATCGCAACGGCGTCGACCAGCGCTTCGTGGGAGTGGCTTCGGGCGCCGGCTCGGGCATGAGCGTAGCGATTTTCGACGACAGCGGCGACTATGGCGCGGTGATCGTCTCGGGCAGCAATCTCACTCTCGGCGAAAAGGACATTATTGAGGCGGCCGAGTTGATCGCGCAAACGGCGGTTCTGCTGCTGCAAAACGAGGTACCGGAAGCCGCCAACATTGCCGCGGCGCGAGCGGTGAAGGCGCATGGCGGCCGCGTCGTTCTCAATGCGGCGCCGGCGCGAAAGCTGACAGCCGAACTGATCGCGCTGACCGACATCGTCATCGTCAACGCCATCGAGGCGGAGTTCCTGGCCGGCGTTCCGGTCGTCGACACGCTCGAGGGTGCTGCGAAGGCGGCCGGCATACTCGTCGGTTCCTATCCGGCTGCAATCGTCACGGCCGGCGGCGAGGGCGTTGCCTATCGCGACCGCAACGGCCAGGCATTCGCCTTGCCGGCGATGCCGGTGGAGGTGGTCAGCACCCACGGTGCCGGTGATGAATTCGTCGGCGCCTTTGCGGCGTGGCTTGCGCGTGGAGAGCCCGTCGAGGCGGCACTTGCCGCCGCCAATGCCGCCGCTGCCTCGCTGGTCGCAACGCCGGAGCGCGAGCGCGGGGGTCTTGATCAATCTGAGCCTGCTCAGTGACCGCCGCGATTCAATCGCTGTCGCGCGCGATCAGTTCCAGTGGCCAGACTTCACGGATGATGCGTGCGCCTTCGGCGCCGGCGTAAGCCGGGATCGATGCCAGCAGCATTTCGGCCAACCGCTCGCCCATCGGCTCAAGCGCCGGGCGGAAGCCGGTCAGCGCCGGCGAAAAATAGCGGCAGAGCGGGGTGTCGACGATGACGATCACCGCAACGTCGTGGCCGGGCCTGATGCCCGCCTCGGCCAGAGCCTTGCAGCCGCCAAGCGCCATCGCATCATTGTTGAAGATGATGGCCGTCGGCGGGTCCTTGGAGCGCATGACCTTCGGCGTCACCGCGTAGCCGCCGGCCTCGTTGATGAAGCCGTCGGCGATCAACTCGGGGTCGAATTCGATGCCGTGCCGCCGCAACGCCGTGCGATAGCCGGCGAGGAACAGATAGCCGAAATTGAGGTCGAGCGACGGGCGGATGGCGGCGATGCGGCGATGACCGCGCGCGACGAGACGATCGACCGCGTCAGCCCCGGCTTTTTCGAAATCGAGGTCGAGCGAGGGATAGGCATCGCCGCCGGAGCGGCTGCGGCCGAGCGTCGCGAACGGGAAACCGGCCTGGGTCAGATAGTCGATGCGCTCGTCCTCGCGCCGCGTCCAGGCCAGCACCACCGCATCGGCCCGCCGCGTCTCGACGACACGGCGCAGGCGCTCCTGCTGATAGTCGCCCGGCGCGCCCATCACTACGATCAGGTCAAGGCCGCTTTCGGCGAGCTTGGCCTGCAACCCGGTCAGGAACGGAATGAAGAACGGCTCGCCATATTCCTGGTCGCCCGGATGCGGCTGCAGCATGAAGGCGATCGAATGGGTGGCGCCGCGCCGCAGGCTGCGGCCGGACTGGTTCGGTGAATAGTTCAGCTTCTTGGCCGCATCGAGCACGCGCTGGCGTGTGTCGGCATTGACGTCGGCGCGGCCGTTGAGCGCGCGCGACACCGTGCCGATGGAAATATTCAGGTGACGCGCAAGGTCGTGAATGCTGGACGCCAAAGGACAGTTCTCCCCCTTGCTTGGCTAGCACCGGCTGCTCTCCGGGCCAAGCCGACGCCACGATTTTTCACAGCCGGCCAATTGACATTCTACGCCATCGGGTGTGTTCTCGTAAACGTTTACGGAAGAACGTTTGCGGCTCTGCCGTGAACGCCGTGACGATCGGTCTGGAGGGGCCGAGAGGGAGGAGTGCTGGATGATCAATGTCGTCCTGGTCGGCTGCGGCGCGATGAGCAAGGCCTGGCTCGATGCGGCCAAGCAGATCGACGGGCTCGCCATTGTCGGCCTGGTTGATCTCGACGCTGAAAGGGCGCGGGCAAGGGCGCGCGAATACGAGCTTTCCGGCGCCGTCATCGGAACCGACCTCGACGCCGTGCTCGACCAGACCAGGCCCGACGCGGTATTCGACGTCGTGGTTCCCGCCGCCCGCCGCGAGGTCGCGCTTTCCGCCTTTGCCCACCATTGCCATCTTTTGACCGAAAAGCCGCTGGCCGACAGCCCGGACAATGCGCGTGCCATTGTCGAGGCGGCCCGCAGTGCCGGCCGCATCCATGCCGTCGTGCAGAACCGCCGCTATGTCGCCAATGTCAGGCGCATCCGGCGCTTTCTCGATTCCGGCGCCATTGGTGCGCCAACCAGCATCCACGCCGATTTCTTCGTTGCGCCGCATTTCGGCGGTTTTCGCGAAGAGATGCGCCATGTGCTGCTGCTCGATATGGCGATCCACACATTCGATGCGGCCCGCTACATGGTGGCCGGCGAACCGGCCGGCGTCTATTGCCAGGAGTGGGAGCCGACCAATTCCTGGTATCGGCAAGGGTCGTCGGCAACCGCAAGCTTCGACCTCGGCGGCGGCAAGCTGTTCACCTATGCCGGCAGCTGGTGCGCGGCCGGCTTCCGTACCAGCTGGGACAGCACATGGCGGATCGTCGCCGAGCGCGGCAGCATTGTCTGGGACGGCGCGGACGGGTTGAAGGCGGAAGTCGTGCGGCCGGTCCGTGAAGGCCTGTTCGACCGCACCGAACCGATAGCCGTGCCGCCGCTCGACCCGGCAGATCGCGTCGGCGGCCATCTCGGCATCATCCAGGATTTCGTCCGCGCCGTCGAGACCGGCACCGAACCGGAGACGCGCGGCGCCGACAACATCAAGAGCCTGGCCATGGTTTTCGCCGCAATCGAGAGCGCCGAAACCGGGCGCCGGGTCGCTATCGCCTCACAGGAAGGATCATGATGCCAAACCCGCTGCTCGACATCAGGATCGGCACCATGGTGCGGGCCAATCTGGACGACCCGGCCGCCTATGTCAGGCAGATCCTGCCGCTCGGCTTCGAGAGCATCCAGCCGTTCTTCTGGCAGACGCTGGGCGGCAAGAACATTCCGCGGTTGGCGGGCGAGATCCGCGAGGCGATCGGCGATGCCGATGTCGTCGTCTCGTCAATCGGGGTGTTCGGCAATCCGCTGGAGAGCGGTGAAGTCGATCGCGGCGTGCTCCAGGCGTGGGAAACGATCATCGACAACGCGCATCTGTTCGGCACCAATGTGGTCAGCGGCTTTACTGGCCGCATCCGCGGCAAGCCGCTGCCCGACAGCCTGCCGCGCTTCCGCGAGGTCTGGGGGAAGCTGGCAAAGCGGGCCGCCGACAAGGGCGTGCGCATCGCCTTCGAGAACTGCGCCATGGACGGCAATTGGGCCAGCGGCGACTGGAACATCGCCCATAATCCGGACGCCTGGGAGCTGATGTTCAACGAATTGCCAAACGACAATCTCGGCCTGGAGTGGGAGCCCTGTCACCAGTTGGTCTATCTGATCGACCCGATCCCGCAGATCCGCAAATGGGCGCCGCGCATCTTCCACGTCCATGGCAAGGACGCGACGGTGCGCTGGGACGTGATCCGCGAACATGGCGTGTTCGGCCGCCTGCCGTTCGTTCAGATGCGCACGCCGGGTTTCGGCGACAGCGACTGGGCGCGGGTGATCAGTGAGCTGCGGCTGGCCGGCTACAAGGGTGCCATCGACATCGAGGGCTGGCACGACCCGGTCTATCGCGGCGATCTCGAGATCACCGGCCAGGCGCGTGCGCTGGATTATCTCCAACAATGCCGGGGAGGCGCGAGCTACCTGCCGAACCCGGTGTGAGGCTAATGCATGTCGCGCAAAAGTGCCCAGCGGTTTTGCGATAACGACATGCATAAAAACAGGACAAGCCGGCGGGAGGTGCCGGCCAGCGAAAGATTGCGGCGCAATGCCGAAGCGATCGTCAAAACCCCTCGGCTAGCGAGGGAACAAAGGGAGGATAAGTGCATGAGCATTACGATGAGAAGGACAGTTCTGCGCTCGACCGTCGCGGCGGCCGCGATGGCGCTCGCCGCCGCACTCTCGATCCTGCCGGCGCAGGCGCTCGATGCCCAGTGGTGTAAGGATGTCCATATCCGTTTCTTCGTCGGCGGCGCCGAGGGCGATGCCTTCGGCACCATCGTCTATAATGGCGCCAAGCAGGCGGCGGCCGATCTCGGGCCGAAGGTCGACTACATCTTTTCCCAGTGGGATGTCGAGAAGATGGTGCAGCAATTGCGCGAGGCTGTCGCGGTCAAGCCCCAAGGCATCGCCATGATGGGCCACCCCGGCGACGCCGCGATCATGCCGCTGGCCGAACAGGCGCACAAGGACGGCATCAAGATGATGTACCAGAACGTGCCGGTGCCGACGGTCACGGCGGCGTTCGGCGGCGGCTATGTCGGTGCCCAGCAGGAGCAGCAGGGCCGCGCGCTTGGCGCCGAGGCGGTCAAGCTGGCCGGGCTCAAGGCCGGCGACAAGGCGATCATGATCGGCCCGTTCGAGAACGAGAGCCGCGGCGCGCGAGAACGCGGCACTGTCGCTGCCCTCAAGGAAGCGGGCGTCGAGGTCATACAGCTCTCCTCGCCGCCAAGCGGCGAATGGGCTTCTGACCCAAATCTGGCCCTTCCGGTGATCACCGCGGCACTGCTCAACAATCCCGACGTCAAGGCGGTTGGCTATCCCGGCGGACAGATGCTGGGCAACGTCCCGACTTACATGCAGGCGGCGGGCAGGAAGCCGGGCGATATCTTCAACTTCGGCTTCGACACCAGCCCGCAGATCGTCGAGGGCTTCAAGGGCGGCTGGGTGCAGCTGACGGCCGACCAGCAGCCGTTCCTGCAGGGCTATCTGCCGATCCTCAGCCTCTGCCAGCAGGTTGTGCTGGGTCTCGCACCGATGAATGTCGATACCGGCGCCGGCTTCGTCACGCCGCAGAATTACGAGATCGTCGCCGAGCTCGCCAAGCAGGCGCTGCGCTGACCTCCCAAGCCGTCGGCCGGGATCGAGCCCGGCCGGCGGGACCGCCGGCGAAAAGGCCGGCACGCGACAATCAAGCGAGGATCGCCATGGCCGAACGCATCATCGAACTGCGCGACATCACCAAGTCCTACGGCCAGGTCTATGCGCTGGGCGGGGTCAATCTCAGCGTCGATCGCGGCGAGGTGGTCGGCCTGATCGGCGACAATGGCGCCGGCAAGTCGACGCTGATCAAGATCCTGTCCGGCGTGGTCAAACCGACCAGCGGCGAGATTCTCGTCCGCGGCAAGCCGGTGACCGGATGGAGCCCTGCGCGCTCGCGCGACGCCGGTATCGAAACGGTGTTCCAGGACCGGGCGCTCGCCGTGCAGCAGACGATCGTACGCAATATCTTCATGGGCCGCGAACTCACCGGCTGGCTTGGCTGGCTGAAGGTCAACAAGGAGATCGCGGAGGCGAGCCGGCTGATGCGCGAGATCGGCTTCACCTCGAAAGTGTTCACGCCACAGTCGATCGTCGGCCAGCTCTCGGGCGGCGAACGCCAGGGCGTGGCGATCGCGCGGGCCATCTATAAGAAGGCGGAGCTGATTGTCCTCGACGAACCGACGACCGCGCTATCGCTGACCGAGACCGCCAAGGTCTTCCACTTCGTGCGCCAGGTGCGGGCGAGCGGTCGCTCGATCCTGTTCATCGGCCACAACATCCACCACGTCTTCGATATCGCCGATCGCTTCGTGGTGCTGGATCGCGGCAAGGTCGCGCTCAGCGCCGACCGCAGCGAGGTCAAATCGGCCGAAGACCTGATCAATTTCATGGAAGACGTCGCCCACCCCAGCGGATTGCCGGGGTTGCACGACGCGGGCGATGCGGGGAGGGCGGCACGATGAGCAAGACCATGGAACCCGATCTGCAGAGCCCCCTCGGCGGCACGCATAATGAGGCCGCCGGGAAAGAGTGGAGACACCCGTCCGACAATTGGCTGCGCGGGTTCATCCTCGACAACCGCGCCGCGCTCGGCACGCTTGCCGTGTTCATCGTCATGATGGCGGTGTTCATGATCGCCAACCCGATCGTCTTCACCACCTGGTATCTCTACAGCTCCGTACTCACCACGCTGCCGGTGGCGCTGTTCGTGGTGGTGCCGCTGGTCTTCGTCGTCACCTGCGGCGAGATCGACCTGTCGTTTCCGGCGACGATGGGCTTTGCCTCCTGGGTGTTTGCGCTGGTCGTGCAGGCCGGCTACGACCCGTTCCTCGGCATCGCCGCCGCAATCGTCACCGGCATGCTGCTCGGCTTCCTGGTCGGCTCGCTGGTCGTCTATGGCGGGCTGTCGTCGCTGATCGCCACGCTCGGCATGAATTTCCTGCTGCGCGGCCTGATCCAGATCATCAACGAGGGCAGGTCGACGGCACTGACCGGTCTTGCCGACAGCTGGGCCTACAAGATCTTCTCCAGCCAGCTTTATGGCATTCCGGTGCAGATCTTCTGGGCCATCGGCTTCGTCGTGCTGTCGGCGCTGCTTTACAACCGCCATCGCTTCGGCGCGCAGGTCAAGGTGGTCGGCGACAATCCAGACAGCGCCCAGCAGATGGGTATCGACGTCAAGCGCGTCAGGGTGAAGGTGTTCGTCTTCGTCGGTATCGGCGCGGCGATCGCCGGCACCTTTTCGGTGATGATCAACTTCACCTGGTGGCCGACGGCGGGCGACGGATACCTGCTGCCGGTGCTGGCATCGGTGTTCGTCGGCGGCACCCCGACCTGGGGCGGCATCGGCACGGTTGTCGGCGGCGCGATCGGCGCGGTCACGGTCTCGTTCATCCAGACCGGCGTCGTCGCGGCAGGCCTGAGCGGCTTCTATGTCCAGTTCTTCAACGGCCTGATCATCATCCTGTCGCTGCTCGGCCATAAGTGGAACCAGGCGCGGTATCGCTAGCGCCCGGCGGCCTCACACCCCGGTGACAAATCCATCCAGCACGCGTTTCTGGCCCGCCTTGTCGAAGTCGATGGTCAGCTTGTTGCCTTCGATGGCGGAGATGTTGCCGTTGCCGAATTTCTGGTGGAAGACGCGGTCGCCGACGCTGAAGGGGGACGGCGTGTCGGCGACGGATTTGGCGACCAGCTCGCCGTCGATGGTGCGGCCCTTGACCGAGGTGCGGCCGGCGCCGTAGCCGGAGTCGGTTTCGCCATAGCCGATGCGCTCGACCTGGTGGCCGGAGCGGGTGCCCCAATTGCGGTCGGTCGCCTCGGTGCGGTTGGCCTGAGCGCGCTGCCAGCCCGGTGTCGCATAGGTGCTGGAGAAAGCGCCGGATTTTTCAGCACCGTTATTGCCGCCAATGTTGTCGAAGCGCGATGCCCCATAAGGGTTCTGCCTGCCTGCACCTTGGCCGCCACGACCGGAGGCGAACGAGCCGCCGCCATAGGCATTGCCGTAGCCGCCGTAGGAGTTGCCGCTCTCGGAAACTTCGACATGGGCTTCCGGCAGCTCGTCGATGAAGCGTGACGAGATGGTCGATTGCCAGAGGCCGTGGATGCGGCGGTTGGAGACGAACCAGATGTGCAGGTTCTTCTTGGCGCGGGTCAGCCCGACATAGGCGAGGCGGCGTTCCTCCTCCAGCCCTGAGCGGCCGCCCTCGTCGAGGGAACGCTGGTGCGGGAACAGGCCTTCCTCCCAGCCGGGCAGGAACACGGTTTCGAATTCGAGGCCCTTGGCCGAATGCAGCGTCATGATGTTGACGGCATCGAGTTCGGCGTTCTGCTCGGCGTCCATCACCAAGGCGACATGTTCAAGGAAGGAGCGCAGCGATTCATACTCCTCCATGGAGCGGATCAGTTCTTTTAAGTTCTCGAGCCGACCGGGCGCTTCGACCGAGCGGTCGTTCTTCCACATGTCGGTGTAGCCGCTCTCCTCCAGAATGGTCTCGGCGAGCTCGGTGTGCGGGGTGGTTTCCAGCGCCTTCTGCCAGCGCTCGAAATTGGCCGCGACCTCACGAAGTGCGGCGCGTGGCTTCGGCTTCAGCTCGTCGCTCTCGGCGAGTTTTGCCGCCGCCTCCAGCATCGGGATGCGCAGCGAGCGTGCGGTGTCGTGGATCTGGCGGATGGTGGCCTCGCCCAAGCCGCGCTTCGGCACGTTGACGATGCGCTCGAAGGCGAGGTCGTCGGCGCCTTGCGCAACGACGCGGAAGAAGGCCAACGCATCGCGGATTTCGAGGCGCTCGTAGAAGCGCGGGCCGCCGATGACGCGGTAGTTGAGGCCGAGCGTGACGAAGCGGTCCTCGAATTCGCGCATCTGGAAGGACGCGCGGACGAGGATCGCCATGTCGTTGAGATTGTGCTTCTGGCGCTGATAAGCCTCGATGGTCTCGCCGACGGCGCGGGCCTCCTCTTCGGAATCCCAGGCGGCGTGGACATGCACCTTCTCGTCGTCCTCGGCGATCTTTTCGGTGAACAGCGTCTTGCCGAAGCGGCCCTCATTGTGGGCGATGAGGTGGGAGGCGGTGCCGAGGATGTGCGCGGTCGAGCGATAGTTGCGCTCCAGCCGGATGATGGTGGCGCCGGGAAAATCCTTGTCGAAGCGCAGGATGTTGTCGACCTCGGCGCCGCGCCAGCCATAGATCGACTGGTCGTCGTCGCCGACGCAGCAGATATTTACGGTGGACAGGCGCGGGCTTCCCTCCCCCTTGAGGGGAGGGTGGCCGGGCGAAGCCCGGTCGGGTGGGGTCCGTGCGGCAGTGCTTGACCTACCGGCGGCAGTGCTCGACGCTCTAGCGGTGCCTTCTGCGGCAACCCCCTCCGCCCGCTTCGCGGGCACCTCCCCCTCAAGGGGGGAGGATTGCGGCCGCTGTGCCAGCAGCCGCAGCCACATGTACTGGGCGGTGTTGGTGTCCTGATATTCGTCGACGAGGATGTAGCGGAAGCGCTTGTGGTATTCCTTCAGCACGTCCGGATTGGCGCGGAAGATGCGGATCGGATGGCACAGGAGATCGCCGAAGTCGCAAGCGTTCAGCGTTTTCAGCCGCTCCTGATAGGCCTTGTAGAGCTCGCGGCCCTTGCCGTTGGCGAAGGCACGGGCATCGCCCTCGGGGATGTCGGCGGGGCCAAGGCCCTTGTTCTTCCAGCCGTCGATCATCTGGGCGAACTGCTTGGCCGGCCAGCGCTTGTCGTCCAGCCCTTCGGCCTGGATAAGCTGCTTGATCAGGCGCACGACATCATCCGTGTCGAGAATGGTGAAGTCGGATTTGAGCCCGGCCAGCTCGGCATGTCTGCGCAGCAGCTTCACTCCAATCGAGTGGAAGGTGCCGAGCCACGGCATGCCCTCGACATTGCCTTCACCGATCAACAGGCCGATGCGCTGCTTCATCTCGCGCGCCGCCTTGTTGGTGAAGGTGACGGCGAGGATCTGCGAGGGGAAAGCCTTGCCGGTGGCAAGGATGTGGGCGATGCGGGTGGTCAGGACGCGCGTTTTGCCGGTGCCGGCGCCGGCCAGCACCAGCACCGGGCCTTCGGTGGTTTCCACCGCCAGCCGCTGCTCGGGGTTGAGGCCGTTGAGATAATCGGGCGCGTTGTTCTGGTTGCTGCGGGCAGCCATGGCGCGCGCGGCAATGCCCGACGGGGCCGCGGGCCGCGCGTTCGGTTCGTCAAAAAAAGGCATGTCTTCCGAAAAGCCGGACATCTCCCCCCGAATGTAGTGATTCGGCAGCGAAAGGCCAGAAGTGTCTCCGTTTTGTTCTCTGTCCAGTCGGTAGACTCACAATCTGAATGGGTCCGCTAACCAAAACGCCGGGCTTGCTGAGGGTCGGCACCGTAAAACGCCGAGCTTGCTTGACAGGGGAAGCGGGCCGGAGAAAGTTGCGTGGGGGCAGGAGCGCAATGCCGGGTTGCCCATGGACGCGTCGCGGAGCGCACCAGTCGAAGGAGCACCGTCTTGGCTGTGGTCATTACCTCCCTGATCCTTTTCCTCATCGGCTTGGCGGTTGGCGGCGGCGGCATCTGGCTCGTGACGCTGGGCGGCAGCTGGTACTACGTCATCGTCGGTCTAGCTTTCCTTGTCGCGGCCTGGCTGCTCTACAGGCGCAGATCCACGGCGCTGTGGCTCTACGCGGCGATCGTGCTCGGCACGCTCGCCTGGGCGGTCTGGGAGATTGGCTTCGACTGGTGGGAGCTCGGCCCGCGCGGCGGCATCATCGTGCTTGTCGCGCTATGGCTGTTGACGCCATGGGCGCGGCGCGGGCTTACCGGTCCCGACGGACGCGCGCCGCTTATCCTCGCCGTGCTGGCATCGCTTGCCGTCGCCGGCTATTCGATGACGACCGATCCAAAGGATATTGCGGGTGAACTCAACACCGACAAGGTGACGCCGACGGCCGATCTTGGCGGCAACGTGCCGGCTGGCGAATGGCACTATTACGGTCGCACGCAATATGGCCAGCGCTATTCGCCGCTCGACCAGATCACCGCTGAAAACGTTGCCAATCTGCAGCCGGCCTGGACCTACCGCACCGGCGACGTGAAAGGGCCCGACGACATCGGCGAGACGACCTATCAGGTGACGCCGCTAAAAATCGCCGACACGCTCTACATCTGCACGCCGCATAATTTCGCCATCGCCATCGATGCCGCGAGCGGCAAGGAGAAATGGCGGTTCGATCCGCAGGTCAAGCTCAACAAGGACCGCCAGCACCAGACCTGCCGCGGCGTGTCCTATTATGCCGATGCCAAGGTCGCCGCCGGCCAGCCCTGTGCCACACGCATCTACCTGCCGACATCCGACGCCCGGCTGATCGCGCTCGATGCGGCGAATGGCCAGGTCTGCCCGACTTTCGCCGAAGGCGGCACGCTGAACCTGCTCGCCAACATGCCATATCCGAAGCCGGGCTATTATTATTCGACCTCGGCGCCGCTGATCGTCGCCAACAAGATCATCGTCGGCGGCGCGGTCAACGACAATTATTCGACGCAGGAGCCGTCCGGGGTCATCCGTGCCTACGATGCCGACACCGGCGCGCTGTTGTGGAATTGGGATTCCGGCAATCCGGACCAGACGACGCCGCTGCCGCCGGACCAGACCTACACCAACAACTCGCCCAACATGTGGTCGACGGCAAGCGCCGACGAGAAGCTCGGCCTGCTTTATGTGCCGCTCGGCAACAAGACGCCGGACCAGCTCGGCGCCGGGCGCAGCGCCAATGACGAGAAATTCTCCTCGTCGATCACCGCGCTCGATCTCAACAGCGGACAATTGCGCTGGGTGCGGCAGACCGTGCACCACGATCTCTGGGACATGGACGTGCCGGCGCAGCCGACGCTGGTCGACATCACCACGGAAAGTGGCGTGGTGCCGGCGCTGGTCGGGCCGACCAAGCAGGGCGACCTCTATGTGCTCGACCGGCGCAGCGGCGAGCCGATCGTTCCGGTCAAGGAAGTGCCGGCACCGGGCGGCGCGATCGAGGGCGACCATACCTCGCCGACGCAGCCGGTCTCGGATCTCAGCTTCAGTCCGAAACCGCTGACCGGTGCCGACATGTGGGGCATTACCATGTTCGACCAGCTGGCCTGCCGGATCGAGCTCCGGAAGTTGCGCTATGAGGGCCGCTACACGCCGCCGTCGCTGCAAGGCTCACTGATCTATCCCGGCAATTTCGGCACCTTCAACTGGGGCGGCGTGGCAGTCGATCCGGTCCGGCAGGTGATGTTCGGCATGCCGACATACCTGGCGTTCATCTCCAAGCTGGTGCCGCGCGCCGACGTGCCGCCGCCCGGTGACACCAAGGGCAGCGAACAAGGCCTGAACCGCAATGACGGTGCGCCTTACGCAGTGATATTGAAGCCGTTCCTGTCGCCGCTCGGCATTCCCTGCCAGGCGCCGCCCTGGGGCTATGTGGCGGGTGCCGACCTTCGGACCGGCAAGATCGTCTACAAGCATCGCAACGGCACCGTCTACGACATGACGCCGCTGCCGCTGCCGTTCAAGGTCGGCGTGCCCGGCATTGGCGGGCCGATGATCACTGCCGGCGGCGTCGCCTTCCTCGGTGCGGCGGTCGACGACTATGTGCGCGCCTATGACCTGACGACCGGCAAACAGCTCTGGCAGGCGCGGCTGCCGGCCGGCGGGCAGTCGACACCGATGACCTACACGGTAGCCGACGGACGCCAGTTGGTCGTCATCGTTGCCGGCGGCCACGGCTCGGTCGGTACCAAGCCGGGCGACTATGTGATGGCCTATACGCTGCCGAAATAGAGAAGTTCCTTCAGAGCCCGAGATGCCCTTTCAGGTCGGGTACCGATGCAAGTACCTCACTGGTCAGCTGCGGGCCGGCGGCTGTCTCGGCCTGCTGGACCAGCATCGTGCCGGCCTGGCTGATCTGAGCGAGCGTGAGGCCTGATGCCTTGAGTATGGCGACGCCGTTGATCAGCGCGCCGGTCTTTTCGCCGAGAGCGCCACCGAGCGCGCCCTCCAGCGAGGACAGGAGGCCACCACCGGAAGCTGCGCCGGGAGCCATGACATCATATTGCTTGGCCAGGGCGTCGGCTCCCGGGATTTTGGCGAAGAAGCTGGACAGGGTCCTGCCTTCCGCCTCGTGTTCGAGCACCGAGAAAATCGTGCCGGCGATCTTTTCCGTCAAAGCCTGGTTGAGACCGGATTTCTGGGAGACGGTGTTGATGATGTCCTGAACGTCCATGACCTTTCCTCAGGCTTTGGTGTTTGCGGGCGGGTGCCGGTTGGCGCGGATCTTGATCAACGATCGTTTGAATGCGGTGAAGGCAGTGAACCGCAGCGCCAGCAAAGCCATAGCGGCGAGGGCGAACCCACTTGCCAGAAGCGGGGAGGGAAAGGTCATGGCATATTCCTTCGTCGTCAATCAGGCATTCTTTTCCCGCCGAATGGCCATTCTCGTTCGCCAAATGGCCCGAGTGAGGCATAGCCCGGTAACTTCTTTTTACATCGTGGTGCGTGCATTTAGCATTGCCACAAAGGACCAAAATTTAACGACAGTGCGGCGCGCGGCATCACGGCGTCGTGCAGGGACTTACGGCAGCCTCACTCAGCCGTGACTGGACCAGGCAAGCTTCGGCTCTATGTTGCCGCGGGGGGCGAGGAGCAAGCCATGACAACACCTGCCGGACCCACTGCCGCCGAGCCTGTCATTACCCAGGCGATGATCGATGCCTATGACGAATACACCCATCTGACGCTCGACCGGCGGCGCTTCATGGAGCAGTTGACCAGGCTTGCCGGATCGGGTGCGGCAGCTGCCGCGATCGCGCCGCTGCTGGCGGCGAACTCGGCCCAGGCGGCAATCGTGGCGGAAGACGATCCGCGTGTGAAAGGCGAGGACATCAGCTATCCCGGCAGCGCCGGCGAGATGAAGGGCTATCTGGTCAGGCCGGCGGACCAGACCGGCAAGCTTGGCACCGTCATCGTGGTGCACGAGAACAGGGGTCTCAACCCGCATATTCGCGATGTGGCGCGGCGCGTTGCGCTGGAAGGGTTCGTGGCGCTTGCGCCGGACTTCATGACACCGCTCGGCGGCACACCGGACGATGAAAACAGGGCACGTGACCTGTTTTCCCAGCTCGATCCAGCACAGGTCGCCGCCAATGCCGTGGCAACCGTCGCCTACCTCAAAGGCTACAAGGACGGCAACGGCAAGGTCGGCGCCGTCGGCTTCTGCTGGGGCGGCGGCACGGTGAACATGCTGGCCGTCAACGCGCCGGACCTCGCCGCCGCCGTCGCCTATTACGGCATGCAGCCACAGGCCGAGGACGTGCCGAAGATCAAGGCCGCGCTCATGCTGCATTATGCCGGGCTCGACACCCGCACCAATGCCGGCATCGATGCCTTCAAGAAGGCACTCGACGCGGCCCATGTCGAATACTCGGTCTATGTCTATGAAGGCGCCAACCATGCCTTCAACAACGACACGTCGGCGGCCCGCTATGACAAGAAGGCGGCTGACCTCGCCTGGGGCAGGACGATCGCCTTCCTCAAGGAGAAACTGGCCTGATCAGTCCGGCGCCGGCTTATGGAACGCCACGCCGGCCACCACCAGGGCGATGCCAAGGCAGTCGGTGAGGCTCGGCACCTGCCGCAGCACGATGACGCCGATCAACGTTGCGGTGACCGGCAGCAATGACAGCATCAGCGCGAAGCTGGAGCGCGGCAGCCGCGACATGGCAAGCTGGTCGCAAATATAGGGAATGACCGACGAGCAGATGCCGACGCCGACCGCCGCAAGCAGCAGCGGCGGCGCCGAGAAAGCCGGCAGAGCATCGGCGAAACCGATCGGCAGAACGACGAGAAGGGCGACCGCCATGGCGGCACCCAGCCCGGCGATGCCGTCGCCGGCGCCGCCGCGCGCGACGCGGTGGCCGAGCACGATGTAGCCAACGAACAGCGTGCCGTTGAGGAAGGCCCAGAACAGGCCGACGGGATCGCTCGACCATTTGACGTCGATCAGCAACAGGGTGCCGGCGACAGCGATTGCGAGGGCGGCGAGATTGCGCGGGCTTTTGAGGCCAACAAGCGCAACGCCGATGGTGCCGACGAATTCGATCGCCGCCACCAGCGAGATCGGCAGCCGGTCGAGCGCCAGGTAAAACGAGCAATTCATCACCCCAAGGCAGACGCCGAAAGCCACAAGCAACAACCGCGTCGAGCGATCGGCGCGGGCGAAGACCGCCCATGGCCGGGTCAATGGGGCAAAGACGAGTGCCGCGGTGGCGATGCGCAGCCAAGCCATGCCGAGCACGCCGACATGCGGGAACAGCAGCACCGCGAAGGCCGGTCCGAGATAGTGGAACACGGCGCTGACGCCGAACCAGAGATGCGGCGGGACCGCGTTTGCCAAGGTAAAGGCGGGGCCGGCGAGTGCCGGACTTGCCGCTGGGGCTTGCGTCCGATCTTGCATGGGATCAGTATCGCAGGCGATTTTTGCCATTGATATGGATGATGGCCGGGCATTGCGGCCATTTCCTTTCCGAAAGCAAGGAGTATTCCGCTGAAACGCCTTCGAAATGAAAATATCGATCTGGATCCGGCGGATCTGAAAATCCTGCGCCTGCTGGAAAAGGACGCGCGCACCAGCACCGCCGAACTGGCGCGGTCGGTCGGCCTGTCGGCGCCGAGCGTGGCCGAGCGCATCAAGCGGCTGCAGGAGAGCGGCGTGATCGAGGCCTATACGGTGCGCATCAATCCGGCCGCGCTCGGCATGAAATTGTCGGCGTGGCTGCGCATCAGGCCGGTGCCGGGCCAGCTCGCTGTCGTGGCCGAAATCATCCGCGACCTACCGGAGATCGCCCAATGCGACCGGGTCACCGGTGAAGACTGTTTCATCGCGCTGGCGCATGTCGCCTCGGTGGCCGAGCTCGAGCGGGTGATCGACCGGATCATTCCGTTCGCGATGACCAATACGGCGATCATCCAGTCGTCGCCGGTGGTGCCGCGATCGCCGCTGGGTGCGGTGAAGCGCCAGCCTTGACACTTGGGATCGTTCGTCAGCACATCATCAGAAATGCAAACCGGACGGCCGGTCTGTTTTTTCCCCCACCGTTCAGGCGTGGCCGCGTTTCATCCGCGCCTGCTTCAGGATGGCGCGCCAGCGGATCATGGCGAAGGGGATCGGCTCGTTGTTGTTGGCGATGTGGAAGATCTCGTTATTGAGGTTCTTCAGCGAGCGCCAGAAATCATAGTCGGTGATGCGTGGATCAGCCGCCAGCCTGTCCGCCTCGACCTTGATATCGGTTTTCATGCACGTTCCCCGAACCGCTGCTGCTCCGCCGCCCGTATCGCAATTCGATGCGGACGGTTTTCCAACGCCGCGCTGAGTCGTTCAACGTCTCAATTCGGCTTGTTCACGTTAAAACCTCGGTAAGGTTAACGGCGGTTGGACCGTGGTTCAAGCCTGCTTACGACGAATCCCGATCGAGCGGCCGGCGCGCTCCGGCATCGGCAGGGCGGCATGGGCGGCGCGCATCGCTTCCACCCTGGCCAGGACGTCGGCGGGGAAGGGCGCTACCTTCGGGCCAGCCATGTCGACGTGCAGCGACAATGTTTCTGAAGTGGCGGCGAGCCAACCGTCGACATGACGGATTTCCTGATAGGCCCTCAGCCGCTTCTCGTCATGGTCCAGCAGCTGGAACGAAACGGTGACCTTGTGGTCGAGATGCAACTCCTGGACGTAGCAGACATGGACTTCCGCCGTGTAGATGGTCAGCCGTCGTTCTTTCACGTAATCCGGCCCCATCCCCATCATCTCGAAGGCTTCGTCGGAGCAACGATCGAAAAGCACGTTGTAGTAGGCCATGTTGAGATGGCCGTTGTAGTCGATCCAGGCCTCCTCGATGTCCATGGCGCGGGAGACGAAAGGGGCGGGGATGGGCATCGGAAACTTCCTTCTCGTCATGCCGGGATGAGCGTGGACTGGACAGAGCGTGGTTCGTGAGACTACGCATCCGTAGATGCAGAACAAGGGTGGACGCTGGTCCATTCGCGGAGGAATCGATGGCTCTAAGCGACCTCAATCCGGTCGAGCGCAACGAAGAAGGCATTGCCGCCGTACTCGGCATCCTCAAGCAGCGGCTCGGCGAGCGATTCCAGACCGGCCAGGCGATCCGGGCCCAGCACGCGCACACCACGACCTATATTCCGACGCAGGCGCCGGACGGCGTCGCCTTTGCCGAGACGACGGAGGAGGTGCAGGAGATCGTGCGCGCATGCGCGGCGCATCGCGTGCCGGTGATCGCCTTTGGCGTCGGTTCCTCGCTGGAAGGCCACACCAATGCGCCGGGCGGCGGCATCTCGCTCGATACGTCACGCATGAACCGCATCATTGCGGTCAATCCGCAGGACCTCGACTGCACGGTCGAGCCCGGCGTGACGCGCGAGGACCTCAACCGGCATCTGCGCGACACCGGCCTGTTCTTTCCGATCGACCCGGGCGCCAACGCCTCGCTCGGCGGCATGGCGGCGACACGAGCGTCGGGCACCAACGCGGTGCGCTACGGCACGATGCGCGAAAACATCCTGTCGTTGACGGCGGTGATGGCCGACGGGGAAGCAGTGACGACCGGCAAGCGCGCCAAGAAGAGCTCGGCCGGCTATGATCTGACGCGGCTGCTGATCGGTTCGGAAGGCACGCTTGGCATCATCACCCAGCTGACCTTGAAGCTGCAGGGCATTCCACAGGCGATTTCAGGCGGCGTCTGCCCGTTTCCCAGCCTCGAGGCGGCGTGCAACGCGGTGATCGCGACCATCCAGATGGGCATTCCGGTGGCGCGCATAGAATTGGTCAACGCGCTGCAGATGCGGGCGATGAAGACCTATTCGAAGGTCGACTATCCGGAGAGCCCCTGCCTGTTCGTCGAGTTCCACGGCAGCGATGCCGGCGTCGCCGAACAGGCCGAGACCTTCGGCATGATCGCCGAGGAAAATGGCGGCGGTCCGTTCCTGTGGACCAGCGTCGCCGAAGAGCGGACAAAATTGTGGAAAGCCCGGCACGATGCCTACTGGTCGTCGCTGACGCTGCGGCCGGGCGCCAAGGGCCTGTCGACCGATGTCTGCGTGCCGATCTCGCGCTTTGCCGAATGCGTCACGGAGACCGAGGCGGATATCGCCGAGATGGGCCTGATCGCCCCGATCGTCGGCCATGCCGGCGACGGCAATTTCCATGTGCTGGTGCTGATGGACGTGGATGACCCGAAAGAGATCGCACTGGCCGAAAAATTCGTGGCGCGGCTCAATATGCGCGCCATCGCCATGGACGGCACCTGCACTGGCGAGCACGGCATAGGGCAAGGCAAGATCGGCTTCCTGCGGCATGAGCTCGGCCATGGCGTCGACATCATGCGCACGATCAAGCAGGCGCTCGATCCGCTGAATATCATGAACCCGGGGAAGATACTGCCGGGAAAGGACTGACGTCAGGTCGCCGCCGTGCCCCTATTTGCCTCTTTATCGACACGCTGATGCGGGTAGAGTGCCACTGACTTTCAATCAACTATCCAGGAGTTTATGCTCGCACGCCTGTTCGTGATCTTCGGTGGGCTTCTCGTGCTGGTGCTGTGTGCGGCGCTGGTGGTGCCGTACTTTGTCGACTGGACAGGTTACCGTGCCGATTTCGAGCGCGAGGCCAGTGCCGTCCTGGGCCGCAAGGTGACCGTGCGAGGCGATGCGACGGCAAGGCTGTTGCCGTTCCCCTCGGTGACCTTTTCCAACGTCGCCGTTGCCGGTGGCCCTAACGGCCAGCCGGCGATGACCGTCGAAACTTTTTCGATGGATGCAGAACTCGCGCCATTCCTGCGCGGCGAGGTGCTGATCTTCGACATGCGCCTAGTGCGGCCGAAGGCGACGATTGACATCGCCGCCGACGGCACGGTCGACTGGACGATACGGCCGTCCTCGCCCTTCGATCCCGGCCAGATCTCCATCGAGAAGCTGACGGTGACGGAAGGACAGATCGCGCTCAGCCACGCCGCCGGCGGGCGCAGCCATCTTATTTCCGAGATCAACTCGACGATCTCGGCCAAGTCGCTGGCCGGCCCCTGGCGGCTGGACGGCTCGCTGTTGCTGGACGGGTTGCGGACCACGATCGCCGCTTCCACCGGCAAGGCCGAACCGGACGGGCAAATGCGGCTCAGGCTCAAGGCCGATCCGGACGCCTATCCGCTGGTCATCGAGACCGACGGCAATGTGGGCCTCGTCGAGGGCGCCGCCGTCTATTCGGGCCAGTTCAAGATATCGGGCGCAGACCAGACTGCGGCGCGGCAGCTGGGCACCGGCGGCGAGGCGCTGAAAGTCAGCGCCGGCAAACCGGACCCGGGCTTCAGGCTGAACGGCAAGTTTTCGCTCGACCACCAGAAGCTCGGCGTCGACGAATTCCGCTTCGAGACCGGGCCGCGCGACAATCCCTACACTGCCGACGGCAAGGCTGCGGTCGACCTTGGGCTGAAGCCGCATTTCTCGATCGAGGCCAATGGCGCGCAGGTGCAGTTCGACGAGGCCGTGGGGGCGGCGGCCGGTGCCGGATTGACGCTGTCCGAGCGGGTGGCGGCGCTGGAGCAGGCGCTGCTCGACCTGCCGAAGCCGACCATACCGGGCACGGTCGAGGTTAAACTGCCGGCGGTGGTGGCAGGCGATACCACCGTTCGCGACGTGCACCTGTCCGCCGAGCCAGCCGAGGGCGGCTGGGCGGTAAAATCGCTGGCCGCCACGCTGCCCGGCCGCGCCAAGCTGGAAGCCAACGGCATGGTCAGCGTCGAGGACCATTTCGGTTTCACCGGATCGCTGCTTCTGGCGGTGGCGCAGCCCTCCGGCTTCGCCGCATGGCTGTCGAAGGACGTCGACGAGGCGATCCGCCGCTTGCCGGCCGCCGGCTTCAAGGCCAAGGTGGATTTGAGCGAGAAGCACCAGGCCTTCAGCGATCTCGAACTCATCCTCGGCAAGGCGAAGTTCTCCGGCCGCATCGATTCCAGCCAGCCCGACGACACAAGGCCATCGGTGCTGATGCAACTGGAAGGTGGCGAACTCGATGTCGACGGGCTCGCCGCCTTCGCCTCGATCTTCGTCAGCGACAAGGGCGCCAACCGCTTTTCCGACCGCGACCTCGATTTCCAGATCAAGGCCGGGCCGGTCAGCGCCGGCGGGTTGACCGCCGATAGCGTCGACACCGCGCTTAGATTGCGCGAGGGGCTGCTTGAGATCGACCGACTGTCGGTCGGCGGACTTGCCGGCGCCTCGATCAGCGCCACCGGCCGGATCAAGGATTTCCCGGCGAGCCCGACCGGCAAGCTCGACGCCTCGGTGGTCGCCGTCGACCTCAAGCCGCTGATCGACGTCGCCGTCCAGCATTATCCCGGCAATGCAGTGCTGAAGGGCCTGGCGGAGCGTGCTGCTGCCTATCCCGAGCTGTTCCAGGATGCGCGTATCGATGCGGTCACGAGTGCCGCAGACAATGGCGATGGTACGACCGGACTGGCAATGAGCGCACAGGGCAAGGCCGGTGGCTCGGCCTTTTCGGCGTCGTTATCCGGCAAAGGGGCGCTCGACCGGCCTCTCGAAGCGCCGGTGACGCTGACCTTCAACGCAAGGAATGCCGACGCCACGGCGCTGCTGGCGCTTTACGGTTTGCCGGCGCTGCCACTCGGCATGCTCGGCGAGGCGACCACCGAGGTCTCGGCCAAAGGCACGCTTGGCGGTGGCCTGGCGACACGATTCAGCCTGGCCGGCAACGACTTCAAAGCTGGTTTCGACGGGACAATTGCCGACACGGCTCAAGGCGCGGCCGCCAAGGGCAAGGTCAGCCTTGAAACGGCCGACATCGAGCCATGGCTGATGACGACCGGCGTTGGCCTGCCCGGCATGGGCACCGGCATGTCGACGTCGCTTGCAGCCGATGCCGATTACGGCAATGGTCTCCTGGTGCTGAGCGGCCTCAGCGGCGCCGTCAACGAAGCGGCGGTCTCCGGTGACGTAAATATCGACATCAAAGAGGGGCTGCCGCATCTTGCCGGCGCGCTGTCGCTGGACGAGCTGGACCTCGATCCGATGGCGGTGATGCTGTTCGGCGACCAGGCCTTCCTTGTCAATGACAGGACCTGGCCGACAGCACCGTTCAGCCAGAAATCCAGTCTGCCATTTACCGCCGATCTCGATCTGACGGCGGCGTCGCTTGCCGCCGGCCCGCTTGCCACCGCCTATGACGCTGCGCTGTCGCTGCAGCTCGACCAGGAGGGCATCCGCGTTTCCGACCTCAAGGCAAAGTTCCTCGGCGGCGCGTTGACTGGCCTGTTCGAGCTCAAGAACAATGACGGCACCGGGCTTTTCTCCAGTCAGATGAAACTCGCCGGCGCCGATCTGGTAGCCGTGCTGCCGGAGGCCGGCATCAGCGGAAGCGGCGAGTTCTCGACGGCGCTTTCGACCAGCGGCAAATCGGTCGACGCGATGGTTGCGGCGCTGTCCGGTTCCGGCACGGCGACGCTGAAGGGCATGACTATTGCCGGCTTCAATCCCGATGCCTTTGGCGCATTCATTGCCAAGGCCGACGCGATAGGGCGCGATATCGACGCGTCGAAGACCGCCGGCTTTGTGCCGCAGATCGCCGCGGCGGGCAGTTTTCCGGCGCAGGACACCGATATTGCCTTCACCATCGCCGGCGGCACGCTGAGGGCGCCGCCGGTCAAATTCGAAAGCCCGGGCGCGACGCTGTCCGCCGACATCACCGCCGATCTGAACACCAGCACCGTCGATGCCAAGGGCGAGATCGCCTACCGGCCCGGCGATGAGGCGCTGGTCGGCTCCGAACCGATTTTGAATTTCAGCGTCGACGGGCCGTTTGGCGCCACCAAACGGCAGTTCGACAGCGAGCCGCTGGCACAGTTCCTGACCCAGCGTGCGCTGGAAAAGGAGCAGCAGCGGGTCGAAGCCATGCAAGCCGCACTGCTCGAGAAACAAAGGCTGCGGCGTGAGGTGCGCTACTACGCTGCGCTGCAAACCGAGCGTGAAAGAGCGGCGGAGGAACTGCGCAGGCAACAGGAAGCAGCGCGGCTGAAGGCCGAGGCCGACGCCAAGGCAAAGGCCGAAGCCGAGGCTCAGGCCCAGGCCGAAGCCGAGGCGAGGGCGCAGGCTGAAGCCAAGGCGAAGGCTGAAGCGGACGCCAAGGCACAGGCGGATGCGGAGGCGAGGGCGCAGGCTGAGGCCAAAGCGAAAGCTGAAGCGGACGCCAAGGCAAAGGCCGAAGCTGAGGCGCAGGCCCAAGCCGAAGCGGAGGCCAGGGCGCAGGCTGAAGCCAAGGCAAAGGCGGATGCAGCGGCGAAAGCCGAAGCCGAGGCCAGGGCGAAAGCCGAGGCGGCTGCAAAGGCCGCAGCGGATGCCGAAGCCAAAGCCAAGGCGGCGCAACAGGCTGCCGAGGAAGCAGCGCAGGCCGAAGAACAGCAACGCCAGAGGGCGGAAGAGGCGTTGCGGATCGCCTCGGAAGAGAAGGCAAGGCTCGACGCCGAACGCAAGGCCGCGGCGGAGCGCGCGGAACGGGAGCCACCGGCCGCAAACAACGTGCCACCGCCAGTGCAGCCTCCGCCAAAGCTCAAGCTCGATCCCTCGTCGATCGACGATCTGCTGAAATCGCTGAATGGCGGGTGACGGCGCATCCCTTATGTGTCGCCTCCAGCAAGCAAGCGCTTCAGCATCGGCTCGATCCGCCCGAGTTCGTCGAGATGAGCGGCTGACAGATCGGCGAGACTGTCGTCGGCGCGCTCGGTCAGCCGCAGCAGCACGCGGCGGTGGTCCTCCTCGTCGTGGTCCCTCGCGACCAGCCCGGCTTCGCAAAGACGGTTGACCAATTCCACTGCGCTGTGATGGCGGATGCGCAGGCGCTCCGCGAGGTCGCCAATGGTCACTGGCCCTCCGCCGGGGAACCCTTTGATTGCAAGCAGGGCCTGATGCTGGCGTGGTGTCACCAACATCGCTCGTGCCCGCCATCCTCGGTGGCACGGCCGGCGACCCATCCGCAAGTCGGCACGCCGCCAGAAAGCAAGGTCTGCAAATGAAGTCCGATCACGCCAACCCCGGCCATCTGCGCGATTTTACCACCGATGCCCGGGTGCTGCTCATTGCCGGCATAGCGGTGGTGGTTGCGACGGCGGGGTTGTTTGCCGGCATTGCCCTCTTGAAGCTGATCCGGCTTGCCACGAACATCGCCTATTTTGGCCAGTTCACGCTCGCCGACCTGAAACTGCAGGATACGCTGCTTGGCAGGCCGAAGAACGCGACCGCTCGGCTTTGCTGGGCTTCCGTATCCGGCGCAGGAAACAGGATAGCGTTGCCTGAAGGCTACAACTTGCTGCGCTTGGCCCAATCCAGCACATAGAGCCGGAGCGCCGAGGAGAGATTGGCATCCCGCGGACGGCTCTCGTCGATTTCGGCGACAAGGGCGGCGAGCGTCAGTTTTCGCACGGCCGCGATGGCGACCAGGTCGTCGTAAAAAGGCTTTTCGAGCGAATAGCTGGTGCGGTGGCCGCGAATGGTGACCGAGCGCTTTTCCACCGGGCTCACGAGACGATCCTACTCACACTTCAAGCATCGGATTTGTCCGAATCGCCCGAATTTTCGCGGCGATGGCCGGCGACGAATTTATCGGCCTTGTCGGCGATCAGGCGGTCGCGATCCCGGCTGGGTTTGGAACGGCCATGCAGCGCCCGGTTCTGTTCGGCCAGGCGCTCCTTCTCGGCTCGCGCCTTCTGCTTGCGTGCCTGACGGAGATTGACGATCTCGGCCATGTCACGCCGCCCGTCCGGTCACTTCTTGCGGAAGGCGTCAAGCGACACCACGTCGGCGCCCTTGGCGCCGGCGTCGGCCGCGGCAGGCTTCTTTTCCGCCTCGGCGGTTTTCTTCTTCGTCTCGGGCTTTTTCTCGGCGACGATGGCCAGCGGTTCGGGAGCAGGCTTGGCCTTTGTCTCCTGTTCCGCCGGGGTATCGGTCTTGACGTCGAATTCGAGCTCGAAGTTGACGGACGGGTCGTAAAAGCCGCGTACGGCCGAGAACGGGATTTCCAGTTTCTCCGGCACGTCGGAAAACGACAGCCCGACCTCAAAGCCGGTGTCGCTCACCTTCAGGTCCCAATACTGGAACTGGATGACGATGGTCATCTGTTCGGGATAGCGCTCGCGCAGCCGCGACGACACGCGCACGCCCGGCGCGCCGGTGAGAAAGGTGATGAAGAAATGATGGTTGCCCGGGAGACCGGTGCGCGCGACTTCGGCCAGGACCTTGCGCATGACGCCGCGCAACGCCTCCTGGGCCAGAATGTCGTAGCGGATGTGGTCGTCGGCCATGTGGCTGTCGGGTTCCGTTGAATCGTCCTGATAGCTGTAATCAAGCTTGAGCGCGGCGTAAACCGGATATAGATCGCCGGCGTGCGGAAGCGAAGCCCATTGGCGACGATTTGATCGCCAAACGGCTTTGATCGTCAAGCGCTGGCGAGCGCGCCCTGATTGCTCGCCCGGGCCATAGGCTGCCGCTTGCCGAAGGCGCGCAGGAAGGTGCGCACGCCATTTGTCGCCGATTGCACCACCTCGTCCTCGGTCGGTGTGCCGCCGAGCATGAATGTCGTCTGCAACTCGGCATTGGCAAGCGCCATGAACTGGCGCGCTGCGACATCGGGATCGTCGATGTCAAGGAAGCCGGCATGAGCGAGGCGGGCGAAGCGGGCGGCGATCGCCGGCCATGTCCTGCCCGGTCCTTCTTCGCGCCATTCGGCGAACAACTCGGGATAGCGCCCGCCCTCGGTCTGGATCAGCTTGCGCAGGAATTTGCCGTCGCGGTTGCAGATGCAGTTGTGGTTCATCCGCACAGCAAAGGCGATGAGGTCGGCCTCGAGATCCTTCGGCTGATCGGGAAAAGTGGAAATCGTGGCAAAGATGCCGGCATTGCAACGTTCGGTGAGGTCGCGGACGATGGCAACGAAGAGTTTTTCCTTGTCGCCGTGATGATTGTAGATGGTCTGGCGGGAGACGCCGGCCTCGGCGGCAATCATGTCGATATTGGCACCGGCAAAGCTTTCGCGGCAGAAGACCGAGGCGGCGGCATCGACAATCGATATGCGCTTGGCCTCGTGGCCCCGCGGCGGGAAAATGTCAGGAGAGACGTTGGCCTTCATGCAAAACTATATAGAGGTGGTTGACGAATTAGACAAGCCTGTCTAAATTTGTGGACTTGCACGAAGGGGGTTTCGTTCCGCAGAAGAGTCGGAACTCCACGGGATGGAACGTCCTGGGGTTACACGCCGGTCCTCGGCGGCAACCAGAATTCGAAAGAGCCTGCTACCATGAACGCCAAATTCCTCCGCATTGCGGTCGTGCTCGGCCTATTGTCCGCGATCGGCCCGTTTGCCATCGACATGTATCTTCCGGCCCTGCCTTCAATCGGTGAGGATCTGCATGCCGGCACTGCCGCGGTGCAGATGAGCCTGCTGATCTTCTTTCTTTCCATGGGCTTCGGCCAGATCGTCGTCGGACCGATCTCCGACATGGTCGGCCGTAAGCTGCCACTCTACGGCGGCCTGGCGCTGTTCATGGTCGGCGGCGTCGGCTCGGCGCTGGCTCCCTCGATCGAATGGCTGATCGCCTTCCGCTTCCTGCAAGGGCTCGGCGCCAGCGCCGGCATGGCCGTGCCGCGCGCGATCGTGCGCGATCTGCATACCGGCACCGAGGCCGCCAAGCTGATGTCGCTGCTGATGCTTGTGTTTTCGGTGTCGCCGATCCTGGCACCGCTGACCGGTAGCCAGATCATCGAGAATTTCGGCTGGCGCGCCGTGTTCTGGACGGTGACGGGCGCGGCCGTGCTCGCCACCATCCTGCTGGCGACCTCGCTCAAGGAGACACGGCCGGTCGAGGAGCGCGCCGGGTCGTCCTTCGGGACGGCACTTTCCGGCTACCGCTTCCTGATGGGTGACCGCAACTTCCTTGGCCTGACGGCCATCGCCGGCTTCGGCATTGCGAGCTTCTTCGTCTATCTGTCGAGCTCGTCCTTCATCCTGATCGACCATTATGGCTTGTCGCCTTCGGTCTACAGCGTGTTCTTCTCGATCAATGCGGTTGCCTTTATCGGCATGTCGCAGCTGACCGGGTTGCTGTCGGAGCGGTTCGGGCTGCAGCGCGTGGTGCGCGTCGCGGTGACCGGCTATGCGACGACGATGGTGGTGCTGTTCGCGGTGATGGCATCGGGTGTCGACCGGCTCGACGTGATGGCGGCGCTGCTGTTCATCGGCTATGGCTTTCTCGGCCTGGTCATCCCGACGACGTCGGTGCTGGCCATGGAAGAGCATGGCGAGATCGCCGGTACCGCGTCGGCGCTGATGGGCACGCTGCACTTCGCCATCGGCGCGGTCGCCATGGGCGTCGCCGGCGTGTTTTTCGACGGCACGCCGCTGCCGATGGTGGCGGGCATCACGCTCTGCGCGGCGATCTCCTTCACACTGGCCAAAATAACGCTCGGCCGCAGCCGGGACGTCGCGGAAGCGCCGGCGGAGTAAACTTCGCTTATCGAGACAAAAAGGCCGGCCGATGTTCCCGGCCTTTTCACGTTTGCGGTCCCGGTTCAAAGCAGTCTATGCCTATATGACGGGTTCAGGACATGCAGCTTCGACATCTCAAAACCTTCGTAGCGGTCGCCACCACTTTGAACATCACACGCGCCTCCGAGCGGGTTCATCTTGCCCAATCGAGCGTGACCGAACAGATCCAGGCGCTGGAAAGCGATCTAGGCACGTCGCTGTTCGACAGATCACGGCGTGGCTTGAAGCTGACGGCGGCGGGACAACGCCTGCTGGACTATGCAAACGATCTCCTCGACCTCGCGGACGAAGCCCGTTCCGCAGTCGCCGACGCGAGCGGCACGGTTGCCGGTCGCCTGACTGTCGGCGGCCTGGAGACGCTTTGCTCGACACGCTTGCCAGCTGTGCTGGCGGAATTCCATCGGCGCCATCCCGATGTGGAACTGAACCTCAGGGCGGACGATAGCAGTGGGTTGCGTGCCGGCGTGACAAGCGGGGCGCTGGACGTATCTTTCCATTTCGGAGCCGTCCCGGCGGCGGCGCCGGAGCTGCGAAGCGAGCAAGTGGCATTAGAAGAGCTCGTCACCATAATGCCGGCAAATCACCGGTTGGCCGGATATTCTGCCATAACGCCCGACGATCTGGCCGACGAGGCCTTCCTCGTCACCCAGCCCGGTTGCGTCTATAGGCGGATGTTCGACGAAACGTTTGCCGCAACATTGCCTGACCGTCCAAAACTCGTCGGCGAGTTCGCCAGCATGGGCGCGATACGGAGCCTTGTTGAAGGCGGTCTTGGATGCGCGCTGGTCCCGCGTCTGGTGGCTTCCGCGGCTGACGCCAATATCGTCGTGCTGCCCTGGGTCGGAAGCAGCCCGGTGACGCCGGTCACCATGGTATGGCGCCACCGGCGCATTCAAGCGCCGGTGCTGCGGCTGTTCCTTGCAATGGTCCGCGAAATTTTGGCCATCGCTAGACCAGTCGCTGGCCACCATCGACATGAAGCACGGTTCCGGTGATGAAGCCGTTGTGCATGAGGGACGTGATGGCTTGGGCAATGTCGGCTGCCTGGCCGATCCGGCCGACGAGCAGACGCTTTGCCATGGCGTCCAGCGCGGCTGTCTTTCCGCTGCCGACGACGGCATCCCAAATCGGCGTGTCGACCCAGCCGGGCGAAACGACGTTGACGCGGATCGGCGCCAGTTCGACGGCAAGCGCGTAGGCGAGTGAGCCAAGTGCCCCATTAACGGCTGCCACCACCGAGCCTTTCGCCGCCGGACGATAGGCGGCGATGCCCGAGGTCAGCGTGATCGATCCCCCGGGCGTCAGACGAGGCGCGCCATGTTTGGCAAGAAGAAGCGGTCCGACGACTTTGGAATCCATCACTTTGCGCGCCACCGAGATATCCATCTCGGGAAGCAACACATAGACGCCGGTAACGTCGGCGGCGGTCGAGACGATGTGGTCGAGCGTGCCGACATCCTGGAACAGGCGCTGGACCTCGTCCTCGCTTGTGACGTCGGCTGCGATCGTCCTCAGCCTTTCCGGGTGAGGCAAGCGCTGCCGTGCGGCCGACAACCGGTCCTCGGAGCGGCCGACGATCGTAACCTCGGCGCCGGCGGCAAGCTGCTGTTCGGCCAGCGACAGCCCCATGCCGGAACTGCCGCCAACGATCAGGATGCGTTCGTGTTTTGGTGTGGTTTCCTGGTTCATCTTATCTCTCCATGAGGCAGCTCGCCGGGCATGACCACACGCGGCGAGAAACTGAGGCCTTGTCCCGCAAAGGCGTGGAAGAAGGGAAACGGGAAGAAACGAATACTGCCATCGGAGGTTCCGATGATGGGAGGCCCTTGGGCTTTCGCCTCAGCCTGAGACGCCTCAGCCTGAGACGTTGACGATGCGCGATTTTCTGTGTAGCAGCGATCATCATGAAGATCGCAATGGTTCTTGCAGTGGTAGGAAAGCGCACGGGCAGGATGGTGTAACCATCCGGCGACAGCCACCCGTGCGCGACAAACAGGCTCCCGACGGGGCCTTTTTTTATGCCCGAAATTCTTCTTACGCCCGATTTCGGCGATGCCCCGTCAGCCCATCCTCATCACGCTACGGGACAGAACCATGACAAGCGATAATTCCATTCAGCATACGAGCAACCGCATGACAGGAGCGGAGATCGTTCTCCGCGCACTCAAAGACAATGGTGTGGAGCATATTTTCGGCTATCCCGGCGCGGCCATATTGCCGATCTACGACAAGATATTCCAGCAGGACGACATCAAGCATATCCTCGTGCGCCACGAACAGGGCGCCGGCCATGCCGCGGAGGGTTATGCCCGGTCCACGGGCAAGGTCGGCGTGATGCTGGTCACATCAGGCCCAGGCACGACGAATGCCGTGACGCCCCTGCAGGACGCGCTGATGGATTCAGTGCCGATCGTCTGTCTGTCCGGACAAGTGCCGACAACATTGATCGGCTCCGATGCCTTTCAGGAATGTGACACGATTGGCATCACGCGATCCTGCACCAAGCACAACTCTTTGGTCAAAGACGTCAATGACCTGGCGTCAGCAATCCATACGGCGTTCCACATCGCCCGGTCGGGGCGACCGGGGCCTGTTCTCGTCGACATGCCAAAGGACGTTCTGTTTGCGTCCGGCGTGTATACGCCGCCATCGGGTGTTGCTGCGCTGAAAAATTATCAACCGAAGCTTCAGGGTGATATCGGCAAGATCGGCCAGGCGATAGCACTGATGGCCAATGCCAGCCGTCCCGTTATCTATGCCGGCGGCGGCATCGTCAATTCCGGCCCGGAAGCATCGAGATTGCTCAGGGAGCTGGTTCAACTGACCGATTTTCCGGTCACCTCGACGCTTATGGGCCTTGGAGCTTACCCCGCCTCCGGCAAAAACTGGCTCAAGATGGTCGGCCTGCATGGTTCCTATGAGGCGAACATGGCGATGCACGATTGCGACGTCATGATCTGTATCGGCGCGCGCTTCGATGACCGCGTGACCTCGCGTGTGGATGCTTTTTCGCCGAACTCCAGCAAGATCCATATCGATATAGATCCGTCCTCGATCAACAAGAACGTCCACGTCGATATCGGCATACAAGGCGATGTCGGCAATGTTCTGGATGACATGGTTCGTCTATGGCGCGCATTGCCTCAGAAACCGGATGGAGGCCGCCTCCAGGACTGGTGGAGAAGGATCGTCGGCTGGCGCGCACGCAATTCATTCTCCTACGAGATGAACAAGGATGTGATCATGCCGCAATATGCGGTGCAGCGTCTCTACGCGCTGACGAAGGATCGCGACACATACATCACCACTGAAGTGGGCCAGCATCAGATGTGGGCGGCCCAATTCTACGGCTTGGAAAAGCCGAACCGCTGGATGAGTTCGGGCGGCCTCGGGACGATGGGCTACGGCCTGCCGGCGGCGCTGGGCGTGCAGATCGCACATCCGGACAGCCTCGTCATCGATATCGCCGGCGACGCATCGGTTCAGATGACCATGAAAGAGATGTCGACGGCAGTCCAGTACGACGCGCCGATCAAGGTCTTCATCCTGAACAACGGATATATGGGCATGGTTCGCCAGTGGCAGCAAATTCTCCACGGCAACCGCCTCGCGCATTCCTATTCCGAGGCTTTGCCCGATTTTATCAAATTGGCCGAGGCGTTCGGAGCGGTCGGCCTGCGCTGCGACAAACCAGCCGACCTTGATGATGCGATCCAGGAAATGATCGATGTGGACCGGCCGGTGCTCCTTGACTGTCGTGTTGCCAAGCTCGCCAATTGTTTTCCGATGATCAGGACGGGCAGGGCGCACAATGAGATGTCACATGAGGCTGCCGACGAGACCTTTGGCAGCGCGATCGAAACGATCAGCCAGGGACTGGTATGAACGCAGCGGCGCCAAGGCGTATCAGGGCGTAAAAAGCCCAGGCCCGCAGCTGCACATATCGGGCGAGCCTGCGGCTGCGCATATCAAAAAGGGGGAGAAATGGAGGTTTCTGTTGCCAGGTACCTCCGAACCCCGCCTAGAAGTGCGAACCACTAGGGCTTGAATTGAAGCTATCGCACCGCTTACGCGGCGAGACGTGCTTCCGCATAGTTGTCGTTGGCAACTATAAGTTTAGCCCGATAACGGTGGTACAATGCCGGGCAAAAGTACGATCTTTACACCTTCGTCGATCCTATTTCGCCCCCAGCAAAAGCCGCTCCTGAGCAGCGGTTTTTGGTGGAGGCGCCGGGTACCGCCCCCGGGTCCGAACGGCTTATTTCATCGCCTGTTTATCGCCATAGTCGGTCGAGCCGACGAAGCGAATATAGAGACTGGCGGTGGAAAATGAAAGGCCGGAATGCCACTTTCGTCCGTGCCAAAGTGGATCATGAAGGGTTGACTTGCAGCCGGTCTCAACCGAAGCTTTGTGGCGGTGAGGAGACCTAGCGCATACTTGCGGCAGCGCGCCACAATCCTCATCGACCGGATCCCGTGGCGCCGACGAGGGGAATTTCGATGGCCGATTATCTCGCAGACGTAAAGAAGTATGATGCGGCGGCGGATGCCGACGCGGTCGCCAAGATCGTCAAGCATCTGGGCATCGCGCTCAGGAACCGCGATTCCTCGCTAGTGTCCTGCACCGACCCGGAGGAACTGAAGCGCGTCAGGAACAGCTGGGTCGCCGGCAAGCTCGGCGTCACCGACGGTGCCAAGGCGGATGCGGCTATCGAAAAGACCTGCAAGGCTATGGCGGCCGACAACAGCAAGAGCCGGGTGACATTCTATTACCTCGTCGCCAAGGATCTGGGCATGCTCGGCTCGCTCTGAGCAACCTCGCCGCCGGTGCTGGTGAGACTTCTGCTGGAATCGTCTCGCTTTGCTGTGTTCGGCCGACGGTCATTCGGCTATGATGGCTGACAACCCGAATCGGACCGGAGCCGATGCGCCAGTATCTCGACCTTCTGAAGCATGTGCTGGAAAACGGCGCTGATCGCGGCGACCGCACGGGCACCGGAACGCGCTCGGTATTCGGCTACCAGATGCGCTTCGACCTGGCCCGCGGCTTTCCGGTCACCACCACCAAGAAGCTGCACCTGAAGTCGATCATCCACGAACTTTTGTGGTTCCTGGCCGGCGACACCAACATCAAATATCTCAACGATCACGGCGTCTCGATCTGGGATGAGTGGGCCGACGAGAACGGCGATCTCGGCCCGGTCTATGGCAAACAATGGCGGTCGTGGCCGGACGGCCATGGCGGCGCTATCGACCAGATTGCGAATCTTCTGAAGGAGATACGCAAAAATCCTAATTCGCGGCGGCTGATCGTTTCGGCGTGGAACCCGGCCGAGGTGGAGGCCATGGCCTTGCCGCCCTGCCACTGCCTGTTCCAGTTCTATGTTTCGGAAGGCAAGCTTTCCTGCCAGCTCTACCAGCGTTCGGGCGATATCTTTCTCGGTGTGCCGTTCAACATCGCTTCCTATGCGTTGCTGACGCTGATGGTGGCGCAGGTGACCGGATTGAAACCCGGCGATTTCATCCACACGCTCGGCGACGCGCATCTTTACTCGAACCATTTCGAGCAGGCGCGCGAACAATTGCGGCGCACGCCCAAGGCGTTGCCGACGCTGTGGATCAATCCCGAGGTGAAGGATCTCTTTGCCTTCCGCTTCGAGGATTTCCAGCTCGAGAACTATTTCGCCGACGCGACGATCAAGGCGCCGATCGCGGTCTAGCACCATACCTGACCATCCATATCGAAATTGCCTACTGCGGCTGCGCCTTCGGGCCTTGTCAGCATCAATCTCGATCGGCCGACGTCGACTTGACGCGCAATCCGGGTCGCTGATTTTCATGTGAATATTTCCTTCGGCCTCGGTGCCGCTGTATCCAACGAAGATTATCGCAGGCCGGGAAAACCTCAGCTCAGAATGCCGTAGGCGGTAAAGAGCCTTTCCTTGTTATGTTCACATGGATATATCGATGGACGGCTTCGGGCGTTCCGAGACGAGGAGAGTTTCATGCTGGCGCGCAAAGGTTCGACGACGATTGCCATCGCGGGTCTCGCCGCCATGCTGATGGCCGCGGTGCCGGCGGCCCATGCCGATGACAAGGTGGTCGTGTTTGCCGCGGCGAGCCTGAAGGACGGGCTCGATGCCGTCAACAAGGCCTGCGAGGCCGATGTCGGCGAGGCGGCGACCATTTCCTACGCGGCGAGCTCGGCGCTGGCCAGGCAGATTGAAAGCGGCGCGCCAGCAGACCTGTTCATCTCGGCCGATCTCGACTGGATGAAATATCTTGCCGACAGGAAGCTGACCAAGCCCGAAACCGAAGTGAAACTGCTCGGTAACCAGATCGTTCTGGTTGCGCCACGGGATTCCAAGGTTGAAACCAGGATCGAAAAGGGTTTCGATCTTGCCAAGCTCGTCGGTGACGGCAAACTTGCCATGGGCGATGTCAAAGCTGTGCCGGCAGGCAAATACGGCAAGGCAGCCCTCGAATCGCTCGGTGCCTGGTCTTCGGTCGAAGGCAAGGTGGCGCAGGCCGAGAATGTCCGCGCCGCCCTAAAGCTGGTGTCGACCGGCGAGGCAGCACTCGGCATCGTCTACGCCACGGATGCGCATGCGGAGCCTGGCGTGAAGGTGGTCGGCACTTTCCCCGCGGGTACCCATCCGCCGATCATCTATCCAGTCGCCCAGCTTGCGGATTCGAAGAGCAGGGATACTCCGGCATTCCTGAAATGCCTGCAATCCGCCAAGGCTGGCGAACTCTTCAAGGCGCAAGGTTTTACAATCCTCGCGCCGAGCAACTGACGTACGGCACCGCACATGAACTGGCTGCTGGATCTCGCTCCCGACGAATGGAATGCGGTCCAGCTGTCGATCAAGGTGGCGACCGTGGCGATGATTGCCAGCCTGCCGCCAGGCATCCTGATCGCTCTTGTGCTTGCCCGCGGCCAGTTCTGGGGCAAGACGCTGCTCAATGGTCTGGTGCATCTGCCGCTGATCGTGCCGCCGGTGGTGACCGGCTATTTGCTGCTGTTGACTTTCGGCAAGCGTGGTCCGGCCGGCGCTTTCCTGGCCGAACATTTCGGGATCGTTTTTTCCTTCCGCTGGACTGGCGCCGCGCTCGCCTGCGGCGTGATGGGCTTTCCGCTGATGGTGCGGGCCATCCGGCTGTCGATCGAGGCCGTCGACCGCAAAATCGAGGCGGCCGCCGGCACGCTCGGCGCCAATCCGCTATGGGTATTCGGCACGATCACGCTGCCGCTGATCCTGCCCGGGCTGATCGCCGGTGCGATCCTCTCCTTCGCCAAGGCGATGGGCGAATTCGGCGCGACGATCACCTTTGTCTCCAACATTCCGAACGAGACGCAGACGCTACCGTCGGCGATCTACACTTTCACGCAGGTTCCCGGCGGCGACGCCGGCGCGCTCAGGCTGACGCTGATCTCGATCGTCATCTCGATGGCGGCACTTGTTGCCTCGGAAGTGCTGGCGCGGCGTGTCGGCCGGCGGATGGACATCGAATGACGGTTCAGGTCGACATCAGCCACCGGCTTGGCGATTTCATCGTCAATGCCCGTTTCGAAAGCGCCGGGCGGCTGACTGCGCTGTTCGGGCCTTCCGGCTCCGGAAAGACGACGCTGATCAATTTGATTGCCGGGCTGATCCGCCCCGACAAAGGTCGCATCGCGGCCGAGGGCCGCGTGCTGGTTGATAGCGATGCCGGTCTGTTCGTGCCGAAGCACAAACGGCGGATCGGCATGGTGTTCCAGGATGCGCGGCTGTTTCCGCATATGAGCGTGGCGAGCAATCTGCGCTATGGCCGCTGGTTCACGCCGGCTGCCGAGCGTTACGCCGATATCAATGCTGTGGTCGAACTGCTCGGGATCGGCCATTTGCTCGATCGGCGGCCGGCAAAACTCTCCGGTGGCGAGAAGCAGCGCGTGGCAATCGGCAGGGCGCTGCTTGCCAGTCCGAAATTGCTGCTGATGGACGAGCCGCTGGCGTCGCTCGATGAGCGGCGCAAGGCCGAGATCTTGCCTTACATCGAGCGGCTGCGCGACGAGACGAAAATTCCGATCGTCTATGTCAGCCACTCGATCGCCGAAGTGGCGCGGCTGGCGAGCGACGTCGTGGTGCTGATGCAAGGAAAGGTCGCCGCTTCCGGTCCGACCGGTGCGATCATGCAGCGTCTGGATCTATTGCCGGCCGAAGAGCGCGGCGAGGGCGGTGGCGTGCTGGATACCGCGGTTCTGCGCCACGACGAAGCCTTTGGCATGACGGTGCTAGGCTCATTGGCGGGCGAGATCCGGGTGCCGCTTCTGGCAACGCCAGTCGGTGCGCCGGTGCGCGTCCGCATCCGTGCCCGCGACGTGATGATCGCCACCGAGCAGCCGGTTGGCCTCAGCGCGCTCAACATATTGCCGGGCACGATCGTGGCGATAGAGCCGGGCGAAGGGCCCACGGTCGAGATCGGCATCGACTGCAATGGCGCAACCGTGCTTGCCCGCATCACCGAACAGTCGCGGCAGACATTGGAGCTTCGGCTTGGTCGACAGGTCTTCGCCGTGGTCAAGACGGTGAGCTTCGACCGGGCGAATACCGGCGCCGGCCTGCCCGCCGAGGCGGATGAGTGAACGGCCGATGATTCGCTATATCGTTTTGGAATAGCGGTATCGCCGCGGAACTTGTAGAATAGCGTGACCGCGGAGGAGCAAATGCCGTCGCTGAGTTTGCGGATAAATCTCGATCCAGATGGCCGCATCGGACCGGGCAAGATCGAGCTTCTGGAACAGATCGCCGCCTTCGGCTCGATTTCGGCCGCGGCACGCGGCATGGAGATGTCCTACAAGCACGCCTGGGATCTGGTCGAAGACATGAACCGCGTGTTCGGCAAGCCGCTGGTTGCGGCACAGACGGGCGGCAAAAAAGGCGGTGGCGCCCAGTTGACGTCGGTCGGGCTTGCTGTGGTCAGCCGCTTCCGCGCGATCGAGCGGGCTGCGTCTTCAGCAGCGGCGGCGCATATGGAGGCGCTGCAGGCCGAGATCGACGCAGCGTGACGCCGGCGGAATTCATGCCGCGTGTGATCCCTGTTACTTCTTAGGCTCGCCCGGCTTGCGCAGCAGATAGGTGTCCATGATCCAGCCTTTTTTCCGGCGGGCCTGCTCACGGGTGGTCACGATCTTGTCGCCGACGTCGCCAATCCGGCCCGAGATGACGATCTCGTCAGGCGTCCCGAGATAGGCGCCCCAGTGAACGGTGACGTCGTTGTCGTCCAGCGTGTTGAAGGCGCATTTGCCGTCCAGCATGACGATGGTGCTGCCGGCGTTTTCGGGCAGACCTTCCTCGGCGAGCCGGCGGCCGGTGGTGATCAAAATGGCGTCGCCGATCCGGTTCAATGCCATTTTGTGGCTGGCTGCGAGTGCCTGGATGGCGGTGATGCCAGGGACGACCTCCAGCTCGAACGCTACATTGCCTCTGAGGCGCACGCGCTCGAGGATGCGCAGCGCACTGTCGTAGAGCGACGGATCGCCCCAGATCAGGAAGGCGCCGCAGCCATCTTCAGGGAGTTCGTCGCGGATCAGGCCTTCGTAGATCGCGGCGATCGCCTCGTGCCAGTCGTCGACGGTCGAGCGGTAGGAAGGCGCCGGCTCGGCGCGCACCGGCACGTCGAATTCGACACGGCGCGAGTTCGGATTAATGACGAAGCGGTCGCAGATCTGGCGGCGCAATTCGGCGAGATCGTTCTTCTTGGCGCCCTTGTCGGGAATGAACAGCACGTCGGCCCGATTGAGACCGTTAATGGCCTGGACCGTCATGTGCTCCGGATTGCCGGCGCCGATGCCGATGACGAGAAGCTTGCGCATGGGCGAACTCCTGCCCGATCGGGACCGGCGTGTCCAGACCGACACGACATGCCGGCAGGCGCCGGCGCATTTGCCGAAAGGCTTTGAAACGCCACATTGAACAGCTAGAGTCATGTTGGCATTCTCGCCGGGGGAGTTTCCATGTTCCGTTACGTCCTGACCGCAGCCTTGGCGCTCTCGGCTACGCCTGCGCTCGCCAATGATTCGGTCGCCGAACTCGGCACCGGTGGGCTGATTCTTTCGCGCAGCGATGCGGTGGCGATGGAAAGCGAGGATCTCTACATCTCGCCGGAAAAAGTGATGGTCGATTACGTCTTCCGCAACAATACCGACAAGGATGTCGATGCGATCGTCGCCTTTCCGATGCCCGACATCGAAGGCGACCCCGAAGAAATACCAGCGATTCCGGAGGCGCAGAGCGACAATTTCCTCGGCTTCGAAGTGACGATCGACGGGGAGCCGGCAAAGCCGCAGCTCGAGCAGAAGGTGTTCGCGCTCGGCATCGACATCGGCGCTGACCTGAAGGCGCAGGGCGTGCCGTTCTATCCGTTCGGCGATGCGGCCAAGGCAGCGCTGGCAAAGCTGCCGCAAGCGGTCGCCGACGACTGGGTCAACCGCGGCATCATCATCGAGGACACTGCTGACGACGGTTCGGGCATGAAGACCGTCTATACGCCGTTCTGGCAATTGCGCTCGACCTATTGGTGGCGCTCGACGTTTCCGGCCAACAAGGCGGTCCATGTCTCGCATCGCTACAAGCCGAGCGTCGGCGGCACCTCCTCGGTCAGCTTCTTCTATGACGGCCAGTTCCAGGGTCAGTATGCCGCCTACAAGACACGCTACTGCATGGACGATGCCTTCGAGAATGCCGTGCGCAAGGCAGCCAAGGACGATCCCGACGGCTACCCCAAATATTTCGAGAACCGCATCGCCTATATCCTGACCACGGGCGGCAACTGGGCGTCGGGAAACATCGGCAGTTTCAAGCTGACCGTCGACAAGGGCGATGCGAAGAACCTGGTCTCGTTTTGCGGCGAAAACGTCAGGAAGATCGGACCGACGACGTTCGAGATGAAGGCGCAGAACTTCTACCCCGAGCATGACATCGACATATTGCTGCTGGAGCCGTCGGATGGCGGAAACGGCGGCTGATGGACCTCGCGCTTTATGTCGCCATCGCCGAGAACGGCGTGATCGGGCGCGAGGGTGGGTTGCCGTGGCGGCTGTCCACCGATCTCAAGCGGTTCAAAGCCGATACGATGGGCAAGCCCATCATCATGGGCCGCAAGACCTATGAAGGCATCGGCCGCCCATTGCCGGGCAGGCTCAACATCGTGGTGACACGAGACAAGGCATGGCGCGCCGAGGGCGTCGAAGTCGCGCACTCGATCGAGGACGCAATCGCGCTGGCGACGGTGCGCGGGCGCTGCATGGCCGGCGCCGACGAGATCTGCGTCATCGGCGGCGGCGAAATCTACGCTCAGGCGCTGCCGTTGGCCGATCGGCTGCACGTGACCCATGTTCTGGCCGCGGTCGACGGCGATGCCCATTTCCCGCCGATCGATCCGGCGCTGTGGCGGATCGTCCGCTCGCAGGAGGTGGAGGCTGGCGAAAAGGACAGCCATGCGACACGCTATTCGGTTTACGAGCGGCGCCGCGACGTGCATTGAAGGCGACAAAGGGGTCGCGACAGGTCTAGATGGACCCAAAGGCGGACAGTGGCGGCAGCCGATCGCGTTGAAAGCGTGCCGTCGCATCCCTATAGAAGAATAATATTGGATTTTGCGCCGGTGAGCCGGCGCTTGAGGGAATTCCAAGCGAAAGGACATTCATGCCCTGGAACGACAAGAGCGGCGGCGGCGGCCCGTGGGGCGGCGGCAACAATCAGGGGCCTTGGGGTCAGGGACCAAAAGGACCCAGCGGCCCGCAGGGCTCGCCTCCCGATCTCGAGGATATCATCCGGCGCGGGCAGGACCGGTTGCGGCGCGCGCTGCCGGGCGGCGGTGGCGCGAGCCCTGCCGTGTTCGGGCTGATTGCCGCGGCGCTGGTGGTGCTATGGGCGTTCAAGGCAGTGTACACCGTCCAGCCAGATGAAGTTGCGGTGGAGCTCAGGTTCGGCAAGCCGAAGGCGGAGCTGTCGCAGCCGGGCCTGCATTTCCATTGGTGGCCCATCGAAACGGTCGAGACCGCTAACATCGCCGAGCAGCTTGTCAGCATCGGCGGCGGCAGCACCAGCGGCGATGGCCTGATGCTTTCCGGCGACCAGAACATCGTCAACGTGCAATTCTCGGTGGCCTATCAGGTTTCCGACCCGAAGGCCTATCTGTTCGACGTGTCCGACCCGGGCGGCATGCTGCAGCAGGTCGCCGAAAGCGCGATGCGCGAAGCGGTCGGCCGGCGCCCGGCGCAGGACATTTTCCGCGACGACCGGCAAGGCATTGCGGCGTCGGTGCGTGAGATCATCCAGACGACGCTGGACGGCTACAAGGCCGGCCTCAACGTCAACGCAATTTCCATCGAGGACGCCGCGCCGCCGCGCGAGGTGGCAGACGCGTTCGACGAGGTGCAGCGGGCCGAACAGGACGAGGACAAGTTCGTCGAGCAGGCCAATCAGTATTCCAATCAGAAGCTCGGCCAGGCGCGCGGTGCGGCCGCACAGATCCGCGAAGACGCGGCCGCCTACAAGAACCGGGTCGTGCAGGAGGCCGAAGGCGAGGCGCAGCGCTTCATCTCGGTCTATGACGAATATGCAAAGGCGCCGGAAGTGACGCGCAAGCGGCTCTACCTGGAGACGATGGAGAGGGTGCTGAAGGATTCGAGCAAGGTCATCGTCGAGCAAGGCAACGGGCAAGGGGTGGTTCCCTACCTGCCGCTGCCGGCATTGCAGCAGAAGGCGCCGGCACCGGCCACCGGAGGAAACCAGTGATGGCCAACCGTCTTCCCGTCATTGCGGTCATCGCCGCGGTCATCCTGTTCCTGCTCTATTCGTCGGTCTTCGTCGTCAATGCGCGCCAGCAGGCGCTGGTGCTCAGGTTCGGCGAAATCGTCGACGTCAAGAACCAGCCGGGCATCTATTTCAAGGCGCCATTCTCCTTCTTCGATGCCGACACCGTCCAGCTGATCGAAAACAGGGTCCTGCGCTTCGACCTCGACAACATCCGTGTCCAGGTTTCGGGCGGCAAATTCTATGAGGTCGATGCCTTTATCGCCTATCGTATCTCGGACCCGCGTGTGTTCCGCGCCGCGGTTTCCGGCCAGATCGAACTGGCCGAGGCCCGGCTGAGGACGCGTCTCGACGCTGCCTTGCGCCGCGTCTACGGCCTGCGCGACTTCGAGGCGGCACTCTCGGAAGAGCGCGCCGTGATGATGCGCGAGGTGCGCGATCAGCTGAGGCCTGATGCCACCTCGCTTGGCCTGCAGATCGAGGATGTCCGCATCCGCCGCACCGATCTCACGGCCGAAGTCTCGCAGCAGACCTTCGACCGCATGAAGGCCGAACGTCTCGCCGAAGCCGAGCGGCTGAGGGCGCGCGGCAACGAGGCAGCACAGCGGATCAGGGCTCGCGCCGACCGCGAAGTGGTCGAAATCGTCGCCGAAGCGCAGAAAGAGTCTGAAATCCTGCGCGGTGAAGGTGAAGCCCAGCGCAGCGCGACGTTTGCCGGGGCCTATCAGCGCGATCCGGCCTTCTTCGATTTCTACCGGTCGATGAATGCCTATGGCACGGCGCTGAACAGCGCAGGAACGACGATGGTGCTGTCGCCGAATTCCGAGTTCTTCCGCTTCTTCCGCGACCCGGACAGCAAGGAAACGCCTGCGGCACCGGCGGCACCACCGCCAGCACCTGCCGCTCCCGCGCCACCGGCGGCTCAGCCAAGCACCGGCCAGTAGGGCCGGTGCAGGGATAGCCGGCGTAACAGAGGATTTATTCTCTGGCGGTAGCCATAGCCGCAAACGTGCCTTATTTCTTGCCAACATGACGCGACGCGGCGTTTTTTGCCGAAGCGCTTTTTTCAGAACACCCGGAGGCCTTTCGATGACATCCACCACCCTTCTGCGTGCAGCGAGGCGGACGTTCATCGCCGGGGCCGCTGCGCTTCTGGTCGGCGGCGTTGCCGTTCCGTCGTTCGTGGCGCCGACGATGGCAGCCGACGGGCCGCCCTCGGTTGCCGATCTCGCCGCCGGCCTGCTTGGCGCCGTGGTCAACATCTCGACGTCGCAGACTGTTAAAGGCACTGAGGGGCCGGGCGCAGTGCCGATGCCGCAGCTGCCGGAGGGCTCGCCCTTCCAGGACTTCTTCGACGATTTCTTCAAGAACCGTGGCGGCGACAAGGGCGGCGGCGGGCAAAAGGTGCAGTCGCTGGGCTCCGGCTTCGTGGTCGACGCCGAGCAGGGCATCGTGGTGACCAACAACCACGTCATTGCCGATGCCGACGACATCGAGGTGAATTTCTCCGATGGGGTGACGCTCAAGGCGACGCTGGTCGGCACCGACACCAAGACCGATGTCGCGGTGCTGAAGGTCGATCCGAAAGGGCACAAGCTGACGGCGGTGAAGTTCGGCGATTCCAACACGATGCGTGTCGGCGACTGGGTGATGGCGATCGGCAATCCGTTCGGTCTCGGCGGCACGGTGACGGTCGGCATCGTCTCGGCACGCAATCGCGACATCAATTCCGGCCCGTATGACGACTTCATCCAGACCGATGCCGCGATCAACCGCGGCAATTCCGGCGGACCGCTGTTCAACAGCAGCGGCGAGGTCATCGGCATCAACACGGCAATCATCTCGCCATCGGGCGGCTCGATCGGCATCGGCTTCTCGATCCCGTCGCAGCTTGCCTCGGGCGTCGTCGACCAGCTTCGCCAGTTCGGCGAGACGCGGCGCGGCTGGCTCGGCGTGCGCATCCAGCCGGTGACCGACGACATTGCCGAAAGCCTGGGCATGGCGACCGCCAAGGGCGCGTTGGTCGCCGGCGTTATCAAGGGCGGGCCGGTCGACAACGGCACCATCCAGGCCGGCGACGTCATCATCAAGTTCGACGGCAAGGACATCCATGAAATGCGCGACCTGCCACGCGTCGTGGCGGAGAGCCCGGTCGGCAAGGCGGTCGACGTGATCATCGTGCGCAAAGGGGTCGAGCAGACCGTCAAGGTGACGCTCGGCCGGCTCGAGGACGGCGAAAAGCTTGCCAGCGGCGGTGAAAACGGCAACGCCGACCAGGACGATGCCGACAAGGCGCCTGCGGTTTCGACGGCTGCCGTGCTCGGCATGACGATCGGCGAGCTCAATGAGGAGACGCGCACGAAATTCGGCATCGCCGCCGACGTCTCCGGAGTCGTCGTGACCGACGTCTCCAAGGATTCGGCGGCTGCCGAACGCGGCATCCAGCCGGGCGAGGTGATCACCGAGATCGCGCAGGAATCGGTCGCCACGCCCAAGGATGTCATGGACCGGATCGGCGCGCTGAAGGAGCAGGGGCGCAAGAACGCGCTTTTGATGCTGGCGTCGAAGACCGGCGAGCTGCGGTTCGTTACGATCCGGATGGATTGAGTCCGGAAGAGCCTGCAACGCTCTGATGTTAAAAGGAAAAGCGCGGCTAGCGGGCCGCTTTTTTTCTTGCCTGCCAGTCTGTGCGTGACAGCCTGTAGAAGACATGTCGCCTGAGTGCGGTGTGGCTGTCCGGAACACCGGGATGGTCGAAATCGGAGGCGGGGTCGGCGATCATGCCCAGGCGCTCCATGACGCCAGTGGACCGGCTGTTATCCTTGACTGCGAAGGACACGATTTCGTCGAGGCCAAGTCTTTCAAAGCCATAGGTGAGCCAGGCTTCGGCTGCTTCGGTGACATAGCCGCGGCCCCAGAATTCGGGTGCCAGCCGCCAGCCGATCTCGATCGTGCCGCGCGGCAGGAATGGCAAATGATCGGTTCCGGTTATGCCGACGAAGCCGATGCATTCACCTGTGGCTGCGATCTCAGCGGCCGCGAAGCCGAAGCCGTCGCGATCGATAGCCGCGCGCAACTCCTCCATCTTGGCGTCAGCCTGGGCGCGGTCGCGGCGAAACGGAAAGAATTCCATGACCAACTCGTCGGAATTGATGCGATGGAAGAGCTCGCGGTCACGATCTCCCCAGTTGCGCAGGATCAGGCGCTCGGTGCGGATCGGCGTCATTCGACAAATTCCTTCCGGCGATAACCCTGCAGATAAAGCAAGGCGGTGAGGTCGCCGTGGTCGATACGGATCTTTGCCTCGGCTGCCACGGCCGGCTTGGCATGCAAGGCGACGCCGATCCCGGCAAGACGGATCATGTCGAGATCGTTGGCGCCGTCACCGACGGCAATGGCATCGGCAGGCGTCAGGCCGAGGCCGGCGGAAATCTCGATAAGGGCTTCGGCCTTGGCGGCGCGGCCGAGGATCGGTTCGGCGACCAGGCCGGTGAAGCGGCGATCCTGCTCGATCAGGCGGTTGGCGCGATTTTCGTGAAAGCCGAGCAATGCTGCGATGCGGGTGGTGAAGATGTCGAAACCACCGGAGATCAGGGCCGTCCAGGCGCCATTGGCCGCCATTGTCTGGACGAGCGTGCGGCCGCCGGAGGCTAGCGTCAGGCGATTGTCGATGATGCGGTCGATGATTGCGGCATCGAGACCCTTGAGCAGCGCCACGCGCTCGCGCAAGGCCGGCTCGAATGCGATCTCGCCGTTCATCGATCGCGCCGTGATGGCGGCGACGCGATCCTTGACGCCGATCTCGTCGGCAAGCTCGTCGATGCATTCCTGGTCGATCATCGTCGAATCCATGTCGGCGATCAGGATCTTCTTGCGCCTGTTCTCGGCCGGCTGGACGGCCACGTCGATCGGTTCGGAAGCCAGCGCGGCACGCAGGCGCGCCGTTATTTCGGAAGCGTCGGCGGTCTCCGGCAAGTCGAGCTCGCAGGCGATGCCTTCGGCCAGCCAGCGAACAGCGCTTGCGCCGACCGACCGCGAGGCCATATTCGCTAGCGTCGGCGTCAATGCGCGGCCGGCGGGATGGGATAGAAGCGTGGCGATCAGCGGCATCGAAAATTCCAGCGGACGGGCGGGCGGCGGCCGCCTGAAGAACGCGATCCTGATAGCCGGGCCGACCGCCAGCGGCAAGTCGGCGCTCGCACTCGACCTCGCCGAGCGCAATGGCGGTGTCATCGTCAACACCGATTCCATGCAAGGCTATTCGGTGCTCGACGTGCTGACGGCGCGGCCTGGTCCTGCCGAACTCGCCCGCGTCCCCCACTTTCTTTATGGACACGTCGATCCGTCCACCGCCTATTCAACCGGCGCCTGGTTGCGTGATGTCATAAAGCTGATCGACGACGGCACGCTTTCGGAGCGGCCAGTGATTTTCGTCGGCGGAACCGGGCTTTATTTCCGGGCGCTCACGGAAGGTATCTCGGAGATGCCCGACATTCCGAAGTCGATCCGCGACCGCTGGCGCTACGAGCTCCAGGAACAGGGCGCAGTGAGATTGCACCGCATCCTGTTGCGCGAGGATTCTGCGGCCGGCATGATGCTGAAGCCGACGGATGGCCAGCGCATCGTGCGGGCGCTGGAGGTGCTCGACGCGTCGGGCCGTTCCATCCTGGACTGGCAGGCCGCGCGTGGCCGGCCGTTGATCGACGGGAGCAGCGCGCGTTTTTTCGTCATCGAGCCGGAGCGAGCGGCTCTGGTGGAGCGGATCGATGCCCGCTTCGACCGCATGCTGGATGAGGGGGCACTGGACGAGGTGAAACAGCTTTCAGCGCTCGGCCTCGATCCCGACCTGCCGGCGATGAAAGCAATCGGTGTTCGCGAGCTTCAGGCCGCGCTGGCCGGCGCCTTCAGTTTTCCCGAGGCCATCGAGCGCGCGAAAATCGCGACGCGGCAATATGCCAAACGGCAGGCGACCTGGTTCAGGCACCAATTGGGCCCGGAATGGCAGAGATTGCGTCCTGATGGGGGGATCGACTCGATGCTCTCACTCCCTCCTTCGAGCGCAACCTGAAAAGTCGACACCGAGGGGACATTTCGCGTTGAAGTTGTCCAGGTTAACTGTCCGTAAGTTCCCGCATGCCATAAGATCGCTACGAACTTTCCAACGGGGAGCAGATGCGTTTCCACAAGGCGGAATCAGCCTTTTTCGTCTTTATTTTTGTGATCCTGGCCGCCGGCCTGGTGACGCTTTACGCCTATGGGCTCCTGCAAACCCTGGCCGCCGACATTAGCAATACGCCTTCAAAACTCGATGAAATCGTCTATCTCAACAAGCTGCTGTTTGCGACGGGCGTGCTGTTGGCGACTGCGCTGTTCTTCGGCATTTTCTTCATCTACCCGCTGATCCGAAAGCAGGCGACGGAAGAAGGCAAGCTGCGCGCCATGACCGTTTCGCTCAGCGCGCGTTCGGAGACGCTGGAGCATGCGGCGCTCACCGACAGCCTCACCGGCATGCAGAACCGGCGTTATTTCGACGATGCGCTGAAGGAATATCTCGAAGAGTTCCGCCGCATCGAGAAACCAGTAGGGCTGATGATCCTCGACCTCGACCATTTCAAGCAGGTCAACGACAGCCACGGCCACGATGTCGGCGACGAGGTGTTGCGGGCGGTCGCCAACTGTCTCAAGGACATGACACGCTATCACGACGTGGTGGCGCGCCTGGGCGGCGAGGAGTTCGCGGTGGTCACGCCCAATATGGACGCCGAGCTGCTATCCAAATTCGCCGAGCGCATCCGCAAGGCGATCGCCAACATGTCGGTGCTGACGGGCAATGTCCGACTGAAAATCACCACCAGCGTCGGGCTTGCCGTCTGGGATCGCAAGGAAACCGCCGAGGAGTTCTATCGCCGCGCCGATCGCCAGCTCTATGAGGCGAAGAGGCAAGGGCGCAACCGCGTCTGTGCCTGAATTCCGTCATTGAATTCGTGATTCCGGCCGTCTGGTATCGTTTTCTTCGTTTCCGGTGCACGCAGACCGACATCACCCCGTCAAGCTGAGATGCTGCCTTTGCGGGGCTTGCCGGAAATAGAGGTGTTGCCGTGACTAAATCCGATCTCTCCGGTCTTTACCGAGGCTATATTGCATGCCTGAACAAGCAGGATTGGCCAAATCTGGGGAGGTTTGTTCATGATGAAGTGACCCACAACGGTCGCAAGCTCGGATTGTCCGGCTATCTCGAAATGTTGGTGAGAGACTTCGACGAAATTCCGGACCTTTATTTCAACATTCAGCTATTGGTTGCCGATCCGCCTTATGTAGCGAGCCGGCTAAGCTTCGACTGCGCGCCAAGGGGAACGTTCCTTGGGCTCGATGTAAGCGGGAAGAGAATTTCGTTTGCCGAGAACGTATTTTATGAGCTTCAGAGAGGGAAAATTCGCCAGGTGTGGTCAGTTATAGACAAGACAGCCATCGAAACTCAGCTTTGATATCTGCGAGCGCTGCCTAAAAGTCGCTCGGCTCAATCATTCTGGGGGACGCAGGCCGAAGGTCGCCGGCTTGAGGCCGTAGCGCAAGTCGAAATCGTCGTTTCGCTGGGTGCGTGCGGCCGACGGCTTGCGATAGTCCGAATCGCCGGCCTGCCGGCCCGGATCGACGACTTCCGCGAAAGGCATTGCCTGTTGTGATTTCGGCACGTTGCGCAGCCGTTCGACGATTGCCACGAGGTCGACCTCGTCGCCGGTTTCGGACGGCAAGGCATTCTCGCGTCTGGCGGTGCCGGGGATCAAATCCTCGGAGAGCTTTTCGAACTTCATCCGCATCGTCGTCGCCACGCCTTCCCCGAAGGCGATAGCCTCGCGCTGGCCCATGGAAGACAGGAACGCGAGCGTCGAAGCCGAGGAATCGGCGATCGCCGAGCGGATGATCGCCTGGTCCTGCTCGTTGGCGAGCCGCATGGCAAAGAACGTCGAGCACTGCGACAGGATGGTCGGGTCGAGTTCGCCCGGGCGCTGGGTGACGACGCCGAGATAACAGCCATATTTGCGGCCTTCCTTGGCGATGCGCGACAGCGCGTGCCGCGTCGGCGCGAAACCGAGGCGCGGATCGGCCGGCATATAGCGATGCGCTTCCTCGCACAGGAAGAGCAGCCGCAGGCGGCCTTCGCTCCACAACGCCAGGTCGAAGGCCAGCCGCGCCAGGACCGAGCAAACGGAATTGACCACCTCGGACGGCATGCCGGCCATTTCGAAGCAGGTCACCGGGCGGCCGTGATGCGGCACGCGGAAGATGTTGCCGATCGTCTCGTGGATGGTGTCCTCGATCAGGCGCGAGTTGAACATGAAACGGTAGCGCGGATCGGATGCCGCCGATTCGATACGTGTCTTCAGTGACCTGAGGGTCGGGCGATCGTTCTTGCTTTCCAGCAGCCCCATGCGCTCGTCGACCAGCTTGATGAGGTCGGCAATGCGATAGGGCACCGGCGCGTCTGCGGTCAGCGCATCGGTGCTGCGCCGTAGATAGTTGCCGGAGTTCGGATTGCGGTAGAGGTTCTTGGCCGCGGGGATGAGATCGCGCAAGGCGTCGACCTCTTCCGGGACCGTCTCGCGGCCGCGAAACAGCACCTCGGCAAATTCCTCTAGCTTGAACATCCAGAAGGGCAGGTCGAGCGTCGTCGAATCGACCCTGACGCAATATTCGGGCAACGACGCGGCGAACTCGTTGTGTGGATCGAGGATGAGCACGCGCAGGTCGGGCCGGGCGGCGATCGACTTGCGCAAGAGCAGCGACACGGCGGTCGATTTGCCGACCCCGGTGGTGCCGACAATGGCGAAATGCCGCGCCAGCGTATCGTCGATGGCGATATTGGCGTCGATCGCCTCGTCCTGCGACAGCGTGCCGATGGTGATCGAATGACGACCTGCGAGATCGTAGACGGCCTGCAGGTCGCGGCTGCGGATACGATGGGCAATGGCGCCGATATGCGGGTAGGTTGTGATGCCACGGTCGAAGATCGGCTTCGCGCCGGGTTCGGCCCCGTCGCGCACCTCGCCGATCAATTCGATGCTGACCTCGATCGGATTCTGGCCCTCGCTGCTCCACGCACGATCCGACTTGCCGATTTCATAGACCAGGCCGACGGTTCGTGATGTACCGAGATTGATCGAGATCATCTTGCCGACGCTCCACAGGCCGGTGACCGTGCCTTCGATATCGTCGGCATAGGCGCTGATGGTGGCGCGCGCGCCGTCGCATTGTACGACATTGCCCAGAATGCGCTTGTCGTTCTGCTCCGCCCTGCGGCGCTCCAGCAAAGTCGGTTCCCCAATGGAGGCTTCGCGTTCAACGAGCATGGATACGCCGGTCCCCTTTTCCCAAGCGATGAGCCTAGGCGAACGGGGTTAAGGTGGGATGAGGCCGGATGGTTTAGCGGACATTAAGGAGTTTGCGAAAACTGGATGAAACGGCCGTTGCTCTGTAGAAGAATTTCGATATATTGGATTAATGGATGATATAGCGAACGACATCTCCTCGACCATCGGCAGAAGAATACATACCGAAAGAGTGGCTCGAGGCTGGTCCTTGGCAGAACTGGCGGAGCGGTCCGATGTTTCGAAAGCCATGCTGAGCACGGTAGAACGCGGCATGACCAGCCCGACGGCGGCACTCCTTGTGCGTATTGCGGCCGCCTTCGGCATGACGCTGTCCACATTGATCGCAAGGGCGGAATTGCAGGGCGGTGGCCTGCTTCGCGAACGTGACCAGCCGCTCTGGCGCGATCCGGCTACGGGATATGTGCGGCGGCATCTTTCGCCGGTTTCGGACATGCCCCTCGAACTGATCCGGATCCAGTTGCCGGCCGGCGCCAAGGTAAGTTTCCCGGCGGCGTCTTATGCCTTCATCAGGCAACAGATATGGCTGATCTCCGGGCGGCTGGAATTCACAGAGGGAGACATCGTTCACCGGCTCGAACCGGGCGACTGCCTGGCGCTCGGCGCGCCATCCGATTGCGTCTTTCACGCTCCGGGGCCGGACGCCGCCGACTATCTGGTTGCGTTGGCCAGGAGCTGAGGTGAAGGCGCGCCGTCCAAAACGCTGCGACAATGGCGGTCCGCCGCTCGACGACTATGACGGTCCGCCCTGGGGCAAGGGCGACCCCTATGTGTTTCTTGCCTGGCAGACCGCCCATGCCCAGGCATGGAAAGTGCCGAGCCGCGAGATCATGCTGATGCGGCTGCACAAGGCCGAGCGGCTGGGCCTGACCTATGAGGAATACACGCTCGAACTGCTGGAACGCGGGCGACATCTGCAAGAGGAAGACGCCGATCGCATCGCGGAAATCCGGCGGGCCAGGAAGCGGAAGCGGACCAGTCGTTTCGACTGACGGACGGCGACAGGGGAACGACATGAGTTCGATCGAAATCAGGCCACTCAGCAATGCTGACGGAACGCAAAAAATGCTGACGGAACTGCTGATCGGGACAGTCGCTGCCGGCGGCTCGGTCAGCTTCATGCATCCGTTGGTGCCGGAGATGGCCGCGGCCTTCTGGAACAAGTCGCTTCAGGCGGCCGCCAGAGGCGAAAGGGCGGTGCTTGGGGCCTGGAACGGCGAGGCTCTGGTCGGCACCATCACCTTGCTGCTCGACTGCCCTCCCAACCAGCCGCACCGGGCCGAGATCGCCAAGCTGATGATCCGCCTCGATTACCGCGGCAAGGGCATCGCAACCCGCCTGATGGAGGCGGCGGAAGCCGTTGCTGTGGAGAAAGGCCGCACGCTGTTGGTCCTCGACACGGCAAAAGAGGAGGGGGCTTCCGGGCTCTATGAAAAGCTCGGCTTCACGCTGGCCGGCGAAATACCGGATTATGCGCTGAAGCCGCATGGCGGGCTCACAGGCACCCTCATCTACTGGAAACGCGTCGGCCGGACACGCTGATGGCGACAACGATGCACCTTTGCAACACCCGTCAGACCATCGCGGGCGTGGAAAGAATAGCTCTTGCGTCAAATTGGCGGCGAGCTTAGAGAAGCCGCCCATTCTGATCCGTCGTCCTGAAAGGAGACCTGTCAATGACCCGGCGATCCAGATCGACACATTCCGTGCCGACGCTGGAATTGCGTGCGGCTGACAGGGTTCCAATCAGGAAGAACGGCCATGGCAAAGTCCATGATCCAGCGCAGGCAGGATGCCGAGCGCGAACGCATTGAAGCATATGCCGTAACGCTGCGGCGGGTTTTTCCTGTCCCGCGTCCCGCTCCGGATTTCGAGCGGGCGCTCGACGAGGCACGTCGGGGCTTTGCCGGCATGGCGATCCGCGACGGCGCGCTGTGGCGTCCAAAGCTGAAGACGCGCGACCCCGCGCGGCTGCGGCTGGCCGCGGCGCGCCATCTCTATGCGCGCTACCCGGTTACAGCCGCGCTCGAGGGGATCTGGCTGGACAGCTCGGGGTTGAATGCCGGCGAGATTGCGCTTCGCAAGGCTTGGTATACCGCAGTGGCGCGTGGTGACTCGCTTTACAAGGCGGGCGCCTGTGCGTGGCTGTCTCGCAAGGAGGTGCATTGCTTCTTGAACTTGCCCGGCGATTTCACGTTCGACGAGGCATTTTGGGTGGTGATCGCCCGGTCCTACACGGATGATTCCGGGTTGGCGGCCCGACTTGCCAAGTCGAAAATCGCGCGCACGCCACGTAACGATCTGGCCTTCTGGCGCGACGTGACACGGTTCTTCTGCGGGCAACCCGCGTCGAAGGAGGAGATCGACGATCTTTGCGACTATATCGGCGCCGTGCACCAGCGCGATGCGGCGTACAGCCTGAAGGGTCGCACGCTTGCCTCGCTGCGTCGGCAGATGCTGGAATGGCATCGAGACATTGCCGCGATCGAACGCATCGAGGCAATGCGCCGCCGCGCTGCCGGGCGGACCACGCGTACTGCCGGGACGCAGTCGCAGGGTCGCGCCTGGGACGGCTCGTGCCTGGACGACTGGGACTGGCAGCCGTCGACCAAGGAGGCAAAGGCGCATGGCGAGCGTTTCTTCGTCCGTCAGTTGAAGACAGCCGAGGATCTGGTCGCCGAGAGCCGGGCGATGCATCATTGCGTCTCGATATACGCGGCCAAATGCATCGCCGGCAATGCCTCGATCTGGGTGCTGCGGCGCTCGGCGCTGGGCAAGATCGAGCGGTTGCTGACGATCGAACTCGACCCGCAAAACCGTGCGGTGCAGGTGCGCGGTTTCGGCAATCGTCTCGCCTCGCTCGAGGAGCGCAAGATCATCGAGCGCTGGGCCAAGGCGAGGGGTGTGGTGCTCTGCGCCTGAAACGGAACACCCGCGCGGCGGAAAGGCGGCGCGGGTGCATAATGGGCGGATGTGCCGACGTCGGGCCAAGTGCACATTCGCCGTTGACAGCGGCGTCAAACCAATTCTATTGTCCGCCACCATGAAAAAGGCACTCATTCTCGTAGGAAAGCGCGTGGGCAAGGCGGTGTAACCGCCGGGCGGTGACCTCCCATGCGCAAGACACAGGCTCCCTCGGGGGCCTTTTTTATTGCCCGAAACACGACTAAACGACGAGCAATCGCCAGATGGCGAACAGTACGGGACCAGAACGATGAGCAGTGGACAGAATGAGCGGCGCGAAATGCCAAGAACTGAAATGCCAAGGAGCGAAATGACGGGTGCCGAAATGGTGGTGCAGGCGCTGAAGGACAATGGCGTCAAGCATGTTTTCGGCTATCCGGGCGGCGCGGTTCTGCCAATCTACGATGAAATCTTCCAGCAGGACGAGGTCGAGCACATCCTCGTCCGCCACGAGCAGGGCGCGGGCCACGCGGCGGAAGGCTATGCGCGCTCGACTGGCAAGGCCGGCGTCATGCTGGTGACCTCAGGGCCGGGCGCCACCAATGCGGTGACGCCATTGCAGGACGCGCTGATGGACTCGATCCCGCTGGTCTGCCTGACCGGCCAGGTGCCGACTTCGCTGATCGGCTCGGATGCGTTCCAGGAGTGCGACACGGTCGGCATCACGCGGCCCTGCACCAAGCACAACTGGCTGGTGAAGGACGTCAACGAGCTCGCGGCAACGATCCACGAGGCCTTCCATGTGGCAACGACAGGGCGCCCCGGTCCGGTCGTCGTCGACATCCCGAAGGACGTGCAGTTCGCCAGGGGTATCTATGTCCCGCCGCAGACGGCGCCGCGCACCAGCTACCAACCGAAGGTCCAGGGCGATCTGGAAAAGATCAAGGCGGCGGTCGAGCTGATGGGGGCTGCCCGAAAGCCGATCATCTATTCGGGCGGCGGCGTCATCAATTCCGGCCCGGAGGCGAGCCATCTGCTGCGCGAGCTGGTCGACCTCACCGGCTTTCCCATCACCTCGACGCTGATGGGCCTCGGCGCCTATCCGGCGTCGGGCAAGAACTGGATGGGCATGCTCGGCATGCACGGCACGTATGAAGCGAACATGGCGATGCACGATTGCGACGTCATGCTCTGCATCGGCGCGCGCTTCGACGACCGCATCACCGGGCGGCTGACGGCGTTTTCGCCGAATTCGAAGAAGATCCACATCGACATCGACCCGTCGTCGATCAACAAGAACGTCCACACCGACGTGCCGATCATCGGCGATGTCGGGCGTGTGCTGGAGGATCTGGTGCGGCTGTGGCGGGCAACCGCCAAGGCCGACAAGAAAGCGCTTCACCCGTGGTGGGAGCAGATTGCCAAATGGCGCGCGCGCGATTCGCTCGCCTACAAGATGAACCACGAGGTGATCATGCCGCAATACGCCGTCCAGCGGCTCTATGCGCTGACCAAGGACCTCGACACCTACATCACCACCGAGGTCGGCCAGCATCAGATGTGGGCGGCGCAGCACTATCATTTCGAGAAGCCGAACCGCTGGATGACCTCTGGCGGACTGGGCACGATGGGCTACGGCCTGCCGGCGGCACTCGGCGTGCAGATCGCGCACCCGGATGCGCTGGTCATCGATATCGCCGGCGACGCCTCGGTGCAGATGACGATGCAGGAAATGAGCGCGGCGGTGCAGCACGAGGCGCCGATCAAGATCTTCATCCTCAACAACCAGTATATGGGCATGGTGCGGCAGTGGCAGCAGCTGCTACACGGCAACCGGCTGTCGCACTCCTACACCGAGGCGATGCCGGATTTCGTCAAGCTCGCCGAAGCCTATGGCGGCCACGGCATTCGCTGCGACAAGCCGGACGAACTCGATGATGCCATCAAGGAGATGATCGCGGTCAAGAAGCCCGTCCTGTTCGACTGCCGCGTGGCGACGCTCGCCAACTGCTTCCCGATGATCCCGTCCGGCAAGGCGCATAACGAGATGCTGTTGCCGGACGAGGCGACGGACGAAGCTGTCGCCAACGCGATCGACGCCAAGGGTAGGGAACTGGTGTAGTCTGGTTCAAGGAAGCTGTGCGAAAACAGCAGATTAGCGCAAAAGTTTGAAATCGAGATTCATGTCATGAACGCACAGTTGCAACCGACCGGCTCCGCCTATTTCATCGCCAAGGAGACGGAAAAACCAGAGAACCACACGCTTTCGGTCCTGGTCGACAACGAGCCGGGCGTGCTTGCGCGGGTCATCGGCCTGTTTTCGGGACGTGGCTACAACATCGAGAGCCTGACGGTCTCGGAAACCGAGCACGAAAAGCACCTGTCGCGCATCACCATCGTGACGCGCGGCACGCCGCACGTGCTGGAGCAGATCAAGCACCAGCTCGAGCGCATCGTGCCGGTGCACCGCGTCGTCGATCTCACCGTGCGGTCGCAGGAATTCGGACAGGAGCGGCCATTGGAGCGGGAACTCGCGCTGGTCAAGGTCGCCGGCACCGGCGAAGCCCGCGTCGAGGCGCTCCGGCTCGCCGATGCATTCCGCGCCAGCGTCATCGATGCCAACACCGAGCATTTCATCTTCGAGATCACCGGCAAGGGCTCCAAGCTCGATCAGTTCATCGCCATCATGAAACCGCTCGGGCTGGTCGAGATCTGCCGTACCGGGGTGGCGGCGATGAACCGCGGCCCGCAAGGGATGTGATCATGATGCTCGCGGCGGCAATTCGAGCAGGCGCCGGCGCAATCGTTCTTGCGGTCACGACGGCGGCGGCCAGCCAGGAGCCGGTATTCGACAAGTCAGTGCTGCCGAAATTGTTTGAAGAAATCGACCGCAGGGGCACACCGAGCTATTATTTCCAACAATGCCCGGCCGATATTTGGCGCAGGGCGTCGGGCGTCGATGACGCGCTCTTTTCCACGCCGGGAATAGATTACCAAGGTTGTGAGAAAGACGTCTTGGCCTGTGCCAGGCGGTGTTTCGACGGACGCAGGGGCGAAGCCTGTTTCGAGACGGCCAGGGTCATCCAGGAGCACTCGCCAGAAGACAAGCAATGGACCGAGGAGATGTTCGCCCAGGCCTGCGCAACTGGCAGTATCGGCGGCTGCACAAATCGCGGCGCGGGAATTCTTTTGGGTCGGCTTGGGCTAAACAAACTGCTTGCCGCCGGTAGTGCAAACGAATCTTGCCCTTATCGCACATTCAAGCTGAGCTGCAATGAGGGCGATGCCTGGGGTTGCACCATGTATGGCGGCGCCCTTCAGCATGGTGAAGGCGTCTCTGCGGACGAAGCCGAGGCGATGGCCGCTTACAAAAAGTCTTGCGAGATCGCTGTGGAATTTGACGCCTGCCGATACGCCAAGGCGCTCATGAAAACGATGCAAAGCCGCTAGGGCTTTTCAGATTTGCGCAAGTGCGATCTTTGCGCTGCCTCGCCTCGACCAAGTTCTTTGCTTTCTCTCTTGATAGGGCGCGATACCGGGCAGACATCCTGAACAAATCCATTCAGCGTGTTCACAAGATTGTTCTGGACCAGAGAATAGTGGATGAACTGTCCGTGCCGCTCCTTGGCGATGAGCCCGGCCGTCTCCAGAATGCTCAAATGCTGCGAGATCGACGGCTTCGACATCTCGAAGCGCGCCGCGATCTCGCCCGCCGTTAGGGAAGAGTGCGCAAGATAGGCGAGGATCTTGCGCCGGGGCGCTGAAGATAGCGCTTCAAACACGCGCTGTATCGCGCCATTTGCGTGAGCAGCCGTTTCGGCATCCGCTGCGTGCTCTGCATCTTCGATCACTGTCTGCCACCTTGTGATGCCGAGGCGTTGGCTGCGCCTCGGTCCGCTTTTCTTATTTTCATTTAGACTATTGCCTAAATACCTAATTCGCAGTAGTAGACGATTAGCTTACTGCCTAAGTAACGGACGACGCGCCAGAAGGCAAGGCTGTGGTCCGGAAATGTTCATGCAGGAGGAGGGGTACCGATGAAAACCATATCCACGGGCAGAATGATTTCCCAACAGGACAGTGACGCCGAAGACGGCAAAGTCGTGTGGGTGCCGGCAAAGTCGATCTGGGTCGGGGCGATGACGATCGCCGCCATTGTGTTGGGACCGATGACATTTAGCTGGAGTGCCTTCGCCTTATTCGTTGCGACAACGGCGGCGACAATCTGCGCCGGACACTCGGTGGGGATGCACCGTCTGCTCATCCACCGGTCGTTCAAGGTTCATATCTGGGTCGAGCATGCGCTGGTCTACCTTGGCGTGCTCGTCGGCATGGCCGGTCCTTTTGGGATGATCTATGCTCACGATATTCGTGACTGGGCTCAGCGCCAGACCGCATGTCACGATCTCCATGCCCATCGTCGGCCATTTTTCACCGATGCCTTCTGGCAGATGCATTGCGCGGTCGCTTTGCGCAATCCACCCACCTTCATCATCGAACCCTCGATTAGGAATGACCCGTTCTACAAGTTCGTCGAACGCACCTGGATGCTGCAACAACTGCCCTGGGCGATCCTCTTTTTCGCGTTTGGCGGCTGGGATTGGGTGGTATGGGGAATCGCGGTGCGCGTTTCAGTGTCGCTTGCCGGGCATTGGTTGGTTGGGCATTTTGCGCACCGAGATGGGGAGCAAGGATGGCGCGTCGACGACGTTGCCGTGCAAGGATACAATTTGCCGCGTTTCGGGCTGGTAACGTTCGGCGAGAGTTTCCACGGCAACCATCACGCGTTTCCCGAGTCTGCACGGCTTGGTTTGGAACACGGACAGATCGATCTCGGCTGGCTATTCATTCAGGTTCTGGCGATCCTGGGTCTGGCGCACAGCGTCAAGATTCCGGAGAATACGCCGAGACGCAAAGGGCTGCGACGCGTGCGCCGTCAGCGCGAAACTGCCCCGGATTCAGATCTATGGTCGGTGCAGCCCTACCGCAGATAGATGTTCTCAGCGGATATTGGCCTAAGATATGAAAGAACGCTGGGCGCGCGTGGACCAACGAATTGCATTTGCACTCAGCACCTCATCGATTTAAGTCAGTATTTCAATATTATTGATCTTTGCGATCCTCCATGACCTTCGATGCATTCCTTGCTCTGCTGGTTTATGCCTTCGTGACCTCGATCACACCGGGTCCCAACAATTTCATGCTTTTGGCCTCGGGCGTGAATTTCGGCTTGGTCAAAACCGTGCCACACATGCTCGGCATCGGCTTCGGCTTCCTCGTGCTGTTGCTTGCCGTAGGCTTCGGGCTTGGCGCCGTGTTGACGGCCTTTCCGGTGCTGCATACCGGGTTGAAGATCGCTGGCGGCCTCTACCTGCTTTATCTCGCCTGGAAGATCGCCATGTCGCGCTCGCTCGGCGGCGAAGGCGAGGCGAAGGGCCAGCCAATGCGCTTCATCGAGGCTGCGGCATTCCAGTGGGTTAATCCCAAGGCCTGGGTGATGGCGATTACAGCCATGGCCGTCTATACCAATCCGGAACGCCCGTTTGTGTCGGTGGTGCTGATCGCAGCCGCTTTCGCCGTCGTCATGCTGCCGAGCATTTCGACCTGGGCCGGTTTCGGCATGGCGCTGCGCGGCTTTCTGGCGGATGCGGTGCGGCTCAAATGGTTCAACATCGCCATGGGTGTGATGCTTGCGGCGACGCTGTGGCCGATGCTGCGTTAGCTGCCGTTCTATTGTGCACTGCACATTAAATCTTCGTAATGACGGGTTTTGGCCCTTTTTCGCCTTCGGCATCCTCTATTATCTGGCAAAAGCGCGGCAAGAGGCTGCGAGTTGAGCTAGACTACGGCCACCGGATAGCGGCGTGTCGGATCGAGAGGTCTTTTGTCGATGCGCGGAAAGATCGTATTAGCGGTGATCGCTGCAGCCTGCGTTGCCGCGGCGTGGCTCTATCTTTCGCCCAGCGCAATGAGCGGTCTTCAGCAGATGCTGTCGGCGAAGCAGACGGCGACAGCGGACAAGCCCACTGCAGCGGCAAATGCCGCGCGTACGACTTCAGTGGTTGCCGCCACCGCTGCGACGGCCGATTTCCCGGTCCGGCGCTATGCCATCGGCTTTGTGTCCTCTCCTGCCGTGGTCAGCATCAACGCGCGGATATCGAGTCAGATCGTCGCAATCGCGGTCAAGGACGGACAAATGGTGAAGGCCGGCGACGTTCTGTTCTCGCTGGACGATCGCTCGTTGAAGGCACAACTGGCACGCGATCAGGCGACGCTCGCGAAAGACCAGGCGCTGCTTGCCAGCGCCACGGCCGATCTTCAGCGCGCCAAAAATCTCGTCGCCAAGCAGGCCGGAACACAGCAGACCTACGATCAGGCCGTCGCGGCGCAGAAATCCGCCGCGGCCACCGTCGACGCCGACAAGGCAACGATCGATGCAGACCAAATCCAGCTTGGCTTCGCCACGATCAGGGCGCCGATCTCCGGCAGGCTTGGCGCAGTCAACGTCGCCGTCGGCGATCTCGTCACCACCAGCAACGGCAGCAGCACGTCGACTCCACTGGTGACGATCACGCAGGTCGACCCGCTGCAGGTGAACTTCAATCTCCCCGAAAGCGATCTTGCCTTGCTGCACAAGGCGCTGGCAGCGCCGCAGCAAGGTGCGGTGACGCTGACCAAGGACGGCGACCCGAAGCCGATCGGCAAGGGAACGCTGGATTTCGTCGATTCCAGCGTAGACACGGCGTCGGGCACGATCGCAACGCGGGCCAGTGTGCCCAACGCCGATCTTTCGCTATGGCCGGGCCAATATGTCAACGTCGTGCTCGATGCCGGCATCATGCCACAAATGACGTCCGTTCCGACGGTCGCCGTCCAGCCCAGCCAGAAGGGCCCGTTCGTCTATGTGATCAAGCCGGACAACACCGTTGAAATGCGGCCCGTGCAGGTCGCGCTGACAGAAGGCACCAACACCGCGATCAGCCAAGGATTGAAAAGCGGCGAGCGTGTCGTCGTCGAGGGTCAGACCAAACTGAAGAACGGCGCGGCGGTGCGCGAAGGCAAGGCTTCGACCGGCACCGGCGATCAGGCGGCTCCGAAGGTTGCCGAGGCTGACCGGACGGGCGGAACACAGCCATGATTTCCGAATTCTGCATCCGCAGGCCCGTCGCCACGCTGCTCATGTCGTTCGCCCTGGTTCTGGGCGGACTATTTGCTTACAAATTCCTGCCGGTCGCGGCGCTGCCAAGCGCCGAATTTCCGGTTGTCAACGTCTCGGCCTCGCTGCCCGGGGCTTCGCCGGAAACCATGGCGACCTCGGTGGCAACGCCTCTGATCAAGCAGTTTGCCACTATCGCAGGCATCGATTCGATCTCGACGACCAACTCGCTCGGCTCGACCTCGATCGCCATTCAGTTCGTGCTCAACCGCGACATCGATGCAGCCGCCGCCGACGTGCAGGCAGCGATCGCACGCACGCAACGACAATTGCCGCCGGAGATGACCAGCCCGCCGAGCTACCGCAAGGTCAATCCAGCCGACGCGCCGATCCTGCTGATGTCGCTGGTCAGCGACACAATTCCGCTGACCGATCTCGACGCGTTTGCCGAGAATGTGATTTCGCCGTCGCTGTCGACGATCGACGGCGTTGCGCAGGTTTCGATCTACGGCCAGCAGAAATATGCCGTACGCGTCCAGATCGATCCTACGGCGCTCGCCGCACGCGGCATCTCGATCGACCAGCTGCAGACGGCCATTGCCTCGGCCAACAGCAACACGCCGCTCGGCGTGCTCAAGAACAACAAACAGCAGCTGACGATCACCGCGAACACGCAGCTGACCGATGCGGCGGGATTCTCCAACATCATCATCGCCACCAAGAACGGCCATCCGGTGCGGCTCGGCGAGGTGACCCGCGTCATCGATTCGGTCGAGACCACGACGACGGCAAGCTGGTATGACGGCACCCGCGCCATCATTATGGCGGTGCAGCGCCAGCCGGATGCCAATACCGTCGACGTCGTCGACCGCGTCAAGGCGATGCTGCCTTCCTTCGACGATCAGATGCCGGCGGCGGCGAGCATCCAGTTGCTCAACGACCGCTCGACGTCGATCCGCGAGGCGGTCGACGACGTGCAGTTCACGCTGCTGCTCACCATCGCGCTGGTGGTGATGGTGATCTTCCTGTTCCTGCGCCGGGTAACGGCGACGGTGATCCCGGCCGTGGCGGTGCCGATTTCGCTCATCGCCACGCTGGGCGTGATGTACCTGTTCGGCTTTTCCATCGACAACGTCTCATTGATGGGGCTGACGCTGGCGGTCGGTCTTGTCGTCGACGATGCAATCGTCATGCTCGAAAACATTTTCCGCCACATGGAGGAGGACGGGCTCTCTGCCCTCGAGGCGTCGCTCAAGGGCGCCCGCGAAATCGGCTTCACCATCATCTCGATCTCGATCTCGCTGGTCGCCGTGTTCATTCCGGTGCTTTTGATGGGCGGCGTGATCGGGCGCATCTTCAACGAATTCGCGGTGGTGGTGACGGTCGCCATCCTGGCGTCGATGTTCGTCTCGCTGACGCTGACGCCGATGCTGTGCTCGCGGCTGTTGTCATTATCGAAAGCCGAGCAGAAAGCAGCGCACGAAGGCCATAGACAAAACGTCTTCATGCGGGGCTATGAAAGGCTGCTGACATTCTGCCTGCGCCACAATTTCCTTGTCTTCCTTGTCTTCCTCGTGACCGCCGGGCTGTCGGTGTGGCTGATCCAGATTTCGCCGAAAGGCTTCTTCCCGCAGGAGGATATCGGCCAGGTCTCGGTGACGACCATCGCGCGCCAGGACATTTCGTTTGACGCGATGGTGAAGCTGCAGGGGCAAGTGGCGGATGTCTTCACCCATTCGCCCTACGTCGCGCATGTCGGCTGGTCGGCGGGCAGTGGAAACAATGCGCTCAACCAGGGCCAGCTGTTTGTGCAGCTGAAAGACAAGGACCACCGACCGAACATCGACAAGGTGCTTACGGACCTGCGGCGCCAGCTGGCCAATGTGCCCGGCATCGAAACCTACATGCAGCCGGTGCAGAACCTGCGGCTCGGCGCGCGTTCTTCGGCGAGTGCCTACCAGCTTGCCGTTCAGGGCCTCGATACCGGCCTGACGAACGTCTGGGCGCAGAGGCTGACGGACGCGATGGCTGCCGATCATGCCGCCTTCACCGACGTCACCAATGACCTGCAGAACAACGCGCTACAGGCGACGCTGGTGATCGACCGCGACAAGGCGGCGAACCTCGGCGTCGATACCGACACGCTGCGCTCCAGTCTCTACGGCGGTTTCGGCACCCAGCAGGTGTCGACCATCTTCGGTTCGGCCGACAGCTACGACGTGATCATGGAGCTCGATCCGAAGATCGAGTGGTCGCCCGAGCGGATGCTGGCCATCAAGGTGAGAACGGCGAGCGGCAGCCTAGTGCCGCTCGGTGCGTTCGCCCGCGTCGATCGGACCGCCGGTGCTTTGACCGTCAACCAGCTCGGCCAACTTCCGGCAGTGACCATCTCCTACAATCTGCCGCAAGGCGTGGCCCTCGGCGACAGCGTGAGCCACATCAACGCGCTGAAGGACAAGATCGGCATGCCGCCGACGATCTCGACCGCCTTCTCGGGCACGGCCAAGACGTTCCAGGATTCGCTTTCCAACCAGGGGCTGCTGATCGGCGGCGCGATTCTGACCATCTATATCGTTCTCGGCATGCTCTATGAGAGCTTCATCCACCCGCTCACCATCCTGACCGGGCTTCCATCGGCGGTGCTCGGCGCGCTGGTGGCACTGCGGCTGGCGGGGATGGATCTGTCGGTGATCGCGGTGATCGGCATCCTGATGCTGATCGGCATCGTCAAGAAGAACGGCATCATGATGATCGACGTGGCGCTGGAACTCAGGCGCGAGGGGATGTCGCCCGTCGAATCCATCCACAAGGCCTGCCTGATGCGCTTTCGGCCGATCATGATGACCACGCTTGCCGCGCTGATGGGTACCATCCCGATCGCGCTCGGCACCGGCGCCAGCGCGGAATTGCGCCAGCCTCTCGGCGTGGCGGTGGTCGGCGGTCTTGTCGCCTCGCAGGCACTAACGCTGTTCGTCACACCCGTCATTTACGTCTACATGGAGCATTTTTCCGGCTGGCTGGTCAGGCTGTGGGCGCGGCGCCGGGGCGAGCCGAGCCCGGTCGAAGCGGTCGACCAGCCGTCACTGTTCGACGAGGAGGAAGAACCGGTGCCGCAAAAGGCGGCAGCCGAATAGCGCTGGCCCAAGCCGTGGTGCTTGCGGCCGGAGGTCCGCGATCGTAATTTGACGCCATGCCGCACAATCACGACCACGACAACGAGCTTGATCCCTTTGCGGCGCGGGTGCGCGCGCTGGAGACGATTCTCACCCGCAAAGGCCTGATCGATCCGGCGGCGATCGATGTTATCGTCGACACCTATGAGACTAAGATCGGGCCGCGCAACGGCGCAAAGGTGGTGGCGAAGGCTTGGGTTGATCCCGGGTTTGCCGCATGGCTGAAGCGTGATGCGACGGCGGCAATCGAATCGCTCGGCTACACCGGCCGGCAAGGCGAGCACATGCAGGCGGTGTTCAACACGGCCGACACGCACAACCTCGTCGTCTGCACGCTATGCTCCTGCTATCCGTGGTCGGTGCTCGGCCTGCCGCCGGTCTGGTACAAGGCGCCGCCCTACCGTTCGCGCGCAGTGATCGATCCGCGCGGCGTGCTCGAGGAATTCGGTCTGACCTTGCCGGCGAGGACGACAATCCGGGTGTGGGATTCGACCGCCGAGCTGCGCTATCTGGTGGTGCCGATGCGCCCCCGGGGTACGGAGGGCTGGGATGAGGCAAGGCTCGCCGATCTGGTGACGCGCGATGCCATGATCGGCACGGCGTTGGTGCGGGAACCGGCATGAACGGGCCGCAGGATCTCGGCGGCCAGATGGGTTTCGGGCCGGTCGCGCCCGAACCTGACGAACCCTATTTCCATGCCGATTGGGAAAGGCGGGCGCTGGGCGTGACGTTGTGCGCCGGCGCCATGGGCGCCTGGACCATCGACGAGAGCCGGCACGCGCGGGAATCGCTGCATCCAGCGGATTATTATGCCTCCAGCTACTACCAGATATGGATCAAGGCGCTGGAGGTGCTGCTCAAACGCCATGGTTTCGTCAGCGACGGGGACCTGACTACGGGCGACGCAGTCGACCCGGCAGCGACACCCAAACGGGTGCTGAAGGCTAAGGACGTTCCGGCGGTGCTGGCCAAGGGCGGGCACTGCGATCGGCCTGTCGCCGCGCCTGCGCGGTTCAAGGCGGGCGACCCCGTGCGAACCAAGAACTTTCATCCGACCGGCCACACCAGACTGCCGCGCTATGCACGCGGCAAGCGAGGCGTCGTCGAGGCTGTGCGCGACGGCTTTGTCTTTCCCGACACCAATGCGCACGGCCAGGGCGAAAACCCGCAATGGGTCTATACGGTGGCCTTCACCGGCGGCGAAATCTGGGGCGAGGGCGCCGATCCGACACTTCTCGTGTCGATCGACGCCTGGGAGAGCTACCTTGAGCCGGCGTGAGACGGGCTCAGTTGCCGCCATGCTGCCCGCCGGTGTCGAGGCGCCTGTGTTTGCCGAGCCGTGGCAAGCAGAGGCCTTTGCCATGACGGTAGCACTGCACGACAACGGGCTGTTTTCGTGGAGCGAATGGGCGGATGCTTTGTCGGCAGAGGTGAAGCGGCCGGGCGCCGCGCGCGACGGTCACGATTACTACGAGCACTGGCTGGCAGCGCTGGAAAAGCTGCTTTTGGCCAAGGGCGTTTCCGGAAAGCGCGACGTCGATGCGCTCGCCGCTGCCTGGGAACGCGCCGCGCACGCAACGCCGCATGGCAAGCCGATCCAGCTGGAGAACGATCCACAGCGGGCCGGGTAAGCTGCGGCCGCCCGGCCTTGTTCTCTTTACGTTCCTGTTCGTCACTGATAGCCTGACCCTGTCGCAGCGGCGTGATTGCCGGCGATGAAAACTTGCCGGTGACGGCAGTCACCTTGTCTTTCCCTCGCGAATCCGGTCTGTCGCGCTGATGGAATTCTCTCCTCAACAAGACGAGGCGCTGAAGGCGGTGGCCGGCTGGCTGAAAGCCGGCAAGCCGCAGCTGTTCCGGCTGTTCGGCTATGCCGGCACCGGTAAGACGACGCTGGCGCGCTATTTCGCCGAGCATGTCGACGGCCAGGTGCAGTTCGCCGCGTTTACGGGTAAGGCGGCGCAGGTGCTGCGTTCCAAGGGCGCGGTCAATGCCCGCACCATCCATTCGCTGATCTACCGGCCGAAGGGCGAGGAATCGGTAGCGGACGAGGTGACCGGCAAGACATCGATGTCGCCGACATTTTCGCTCAACCGGCAGAGCCCGATCTCGCGGGCCAAGCTCGTCGTCATCGACGAATGCTCAATGGTCGACGAGCAACTCGGCCGTGACCTGATGAGCTTCGGCACGCCGATCCTGGTGCTCGGCGATCCCGGCCAGTTGCCGCCAATCTCCGGCGGCGGCTTCTTCACCGACCATGAGCCGGACATTCTGCTCACCGAAATCCATCGCCAGGCGCGAGACAACCCGATCATCCGGCTTGCGCTTGACGTGCGCGAGGGCCGCGAGTTCATGCGCGGCGACTATGGCGCGGCGCAGGTGATCGGCAAGGAAGACGTCACCCAGGAATTGGTGCTGAAAGCGGACCAGGTGCTGGTCGGCACCAACCGCACGCGCCGCCGTTACAACCAGCGGCTGCGCGAACTGAAGGGGTTCAACGCCGATTATCCGCAAGCCGGCGACAAGCTGGTCTGTCTGCGCAACGATCCGGCCAAGGGACTGCTCAACGGCTCGTTGTGGAAGGTGATGACCTCGTCGCGCGAGACGGTCAAGCCCGGCATCAATCTGCTGGTTTCGCCGGAGGAAGACGACCCGGATCGCGGCGTCGCCAAGATCAAGCTGCTCAAGGCGGCATTCGAAGATCCGGACGCCGACATTCCCTGGCAGCAGAAGAAACGTTTCGACGATTTCGACTATGGCTATGCACTGACCGTGCACAAGGCGCAGGGCTCGCAGTGGAACGAGATCGTGCTTTTCGACGAAAGCTGGGCGTTCAAGGAAACCCGGCAGCGTTGGCTCTATACCGCTATCACGCGCGCGGCCGAACGGCTGACGATCGTCCGATAGGGCGGTCGTATCAGCGCTGGGCGATTGGGTTGGCGCCAAGCCATTCCCAGGCGGCGGCCTCGTCCTCGGCCTCGAAATGCCGGAGTTCGATAGGCAAAGAGGCAGGTAAAAAGGCTCTTGCCTCCGGTATCCAGTTCGGCTCACCGATCGCCGCGCAGCGGCCGATATGCTCCACGGCATGAGCTATGCCCTGTTCGATCGTCTCGTCCGATACGTCGGCCCAGTCGACACCCTCATGGTCGATCAGGCGCACCAGCACGTCGATCTTCGGATGCAGCGCATAGGCCGCCTCCAGCAATCCGAACAGGTTTTCGGCGTCAGCCGCTGCGACATGGCCGACGACATCGATGGCGAAAAGATCTTCGCGATCGGTATCGATGCGGCGAACCGCCGGCACAGCCTCGAGAAAATTCAACAGGGAACTCCTTGCGCTCGATTTTCTTCGCACACCTTGGAACACCTGAAACCCTCTGTCTGTTCCCGTTAAAGGCGGTATAGATGCGCGCCAAGATCAGCCTGGAGCCGTGCAAATGCCTGCAAAGCTTTCCGTCAACCTCAACGCCATCGCCATGCTGCGCAACCGGCGCGACCTGCCGTGGCCAAGCGTGACCGGGCTCGGACGCATCGCCCTTGCCGCCGGCGCGCATGGGCTGACGGTGCACCCGCGACCCGACGAGCGGCACACCAGGCATTCCGATCTGCCTGAGATCAGGGCGCTGATCGACGACGAGTTCCCGAATGCGGAATTCAACATCGAGGGCTATCCGACCGAGGAGTTCCTGGCGCTTGTGGAAAAGCATCAGCCCGAGCAGGTGACGCTGGTGCCCGACGACCCGGCGCAGGCGACTTCCGACCATGGCTGGAACTTCGCCGCCGAGGCTGCGTTTCTGACACCGGTTGTCAAGCGCCTGAAGAAGGGAGGCTTTCGCGTATCGCTGTTTTCCGATCCGGATCCCGCTGCCGTGAAAGCCGCTCGCGACACCGGCGCCGACCGGATCGAACTCTATACGGGTCCATATGGCAGCTATCATTCCGATTCGGCAAAAGCGGCGAAGGAATTGGAGAAATTGGGAAAGACGGCGGATGCCGCATTGGCCGCAGGGCTCCAGGTCAATGCCGGGCACGACCTTGTGGTGAGCAATTTGCCGGCGCTGGCCAGGCGCATCCCGGCATTGGCCGAAGTGTCGATCGGACATGGGTTGACAGCCGATGCGTTGGAGTATGGCATGGCCGCAACGGTCAGGCGGTTTCTGAAGGCTTGTGGCTGGTAGGAAAGGCGAGCCGATAGGCCATGCGTTCCCGGCACGGCAGCGCGTCCTTTCCATCCCGCAGCATAGAGCGCCGCACGTCTATGGGAGTGTCGTCCATGGCCCTTGCCCACGCTGGTAGCGAGGCAGAACCCATCGAACAATCCAGCCACTCCAAGGCCGAGCAGCACAGCACCAGAGTTTTGATGCTGGGCGCGTTGGGCGTGGTTTACGGCGATATCGGCACGAGCCCAATCTACGCGTTTCGGGAAGCGCTGCACGCATCGTCGGGACCGGTAGCGCGCAACGATGTTCTCGGCGTGCTGTCGCTTATCGTCTGGGCGCTGACGATCATCGTCACGATAAAGTACGTCGCTTTCGTGCTCAGAGCCGACAACAAGGGTGAGGGCGGCACGCTGTCGCTGATGGCGCTTGCGCGCAACGCTTATCCAAAGGGAGCCCGGTTCATTCTGGGGATCGGACTTTGCGGCGCGGCGCTGTTTTTCGGCGACGCCATCATAACGCCGGCCATCTCCGTGCTTTCGGCGGTCGAGGGCCTGGAAGTGGTGACCCCGACGCTGGAAACTTATGTTGTTCCGATCACGCTGATCATCCTGGCAATGCTTTTTGCCGTGCAACGCTTTGGCACCGGCAGGGTGGCGGCCGTGTTCGGACCGGTGACGGCAGCGTGGTTCCTGGCGATCGGCGCCGCCGGGGTCTACCATCTGCTGGACGACCCGTCGGTCCTGCTGGCGATCAATCCCTATTACGCCGTCGCTTATCTGGCCAATACGCCCACCGGTGCGTTCGTCACGGTCGGGGCGGTGTTCCTGGCGGTCACCGGGGCCGAAGCCCTTTATGTCGATCTCGGCCATTTCGGCCGCAGGCCGATCGTGCTGGCGTGGTTCTCCGTGGTGTTCCCTTGTCTGCTCCTCAACTATTTCGGACAAGGCGCGTTCGTTCTGGCCAACGGCGGCAAACCCACCAATCCATTCTTCCAGATGCTGCCGGATTGGGCGCTAATGCCCATGGTTGGGCTGGCCACGGCAGCGACGGTGATCGCCAGTCAGGCGGTGATCTCCGGCGCTTTCTCGCTGACGCGGCAGGCGGTGCAGCTCAATCTGCTGCCACGTATCGAGGTGCAGCATACTTCCGAGATGCAATCCGGCCAGATCTACATGCCGCGGGTCAATCTGGTGGTCGCACTCGGCGTGATGCTGCTGGTGGTCGGCTTTGGCAGTTCGAGTTCGCTGGCTTCCGCCTATGGCATTTCGGTGACTGGCGAAATGCTGATGACAACCATCCTGTTGTTTGTGGTGATGCGGTTCCGGTGGAAATGGCAGCTTGCACTGGCAGCCGCGCTCACACTGCTGTTCGGCACGATCGATACTGGATTTTTCCTCGCAAACGTCGTCAAGATCCTCGAAGGCGGGTGGGTGTCGATCACGGTCGCCTGCGGCATGGGGCTGATCATGTCCACATGGATACGCGGCACCCGCTATTTGTTCGACAAGACGCGCCGGAACGAGATCCCGCTGGATTTCCTCGCCGGCAATCTGCTGAAGAAGAAGCCGCATCTGGTGTCGGGCACCGCGGTGTTCCTGACGAGCGATCCGCTGAGCGCGCCGACCGCGCTGATGCACAGCCTGAAGCACTACAAGGTGCTGCACGAGCAGAACGTCATCCTTTCGGTGGTGACGGCACCGCAGCCGGTTGTGCCCGACAGCGAGCGCGTCAAGATGGAAATGGTCAACGAGCTGTTCATGCGGGTGACGCTGACCTTCGGCTACATGGAGCAGCCCAACATCCCGCGTGCGCTGGCGATCTGCCGCAAACAGGGCTGGAAGTTCGACATCATGACGACGTCCTTCTTCCTGTCGCGGCGCTCTCTCAAGGCCTCGCCCAATTCCGGCATGCCGGTCTGGCAGGACAAGCTGTTCATCGGGCTGGCGCGCTCGGCGGCCGATGCAACGGAATATTTCCAGATCCCGACCGGACGCGTCGTCGAGATCGGGACGCAGGTGGCTATTTAAAAACGTGTCCGTTGCGACATTCCAGGTGGTCTGCCGATCGGACTGAGTCTGCCAAGTCGTGGAGGGCTCGCAATATCGGGACGGAGCCATTACGTGACGGCACTTGATATTGCAGCGCAGCAAGCGTAGAGCACCGCCCGCTTACCGGAGTGTCGTCCATGGCCCTTACCAATGCTGGTAACGAGGCAGAACCTGTCGAACAATCCAGCCATTCTGAGGTCGAGCAGCACAGCACCAAGGTGCTGATGCTGGGCGCGCTCGGCGTGGTTTACGGCGATATCGGTACCAGCCCGATCTATGCATTTCGCGAGGCGTTGCACGCATCGGCCGGTGGCAACGTCGCCAACCGTGGCGACATCCTCGGTGTGTTGTCGCTGATCATCTGGTCGCTGACGATCACCGTCACCATCAAATACATCATGTTCGTGCTCCGCGCCGACAATCGAGGCGAGGGCGGGGTGCTGTCGCTGATGGCGCTGGCGCGCAACAGCTTCCCGACGCGCTCTGCGGTGATCCTCGGCATCGGCATCGTCGGCGCGGCGCTTTTTTTCGGCGACGCAGTCATCACGCCGGCGATCTCGGTGCTATCGGCGGTCGAAGGTATGAACGTCGTCACGCCGACATTCCAGCCCTATGTGGTGCCACTGACACTGGCCATCTTGGCGATCCTGTTTGCGGTACAGCGATTCGGCACCGGCGGCGTAGGTTTGGTGTTCGGGCCAGTCACCGCGCTGTGGTTCCTGGCCATCGGCCTTTCCGGCATTAACCACATCATCGCCGATCCGGAAATCCTGCTGGCGATCAGCCCGCATTACATCGTGTCGTTCCTGGTCAACTCGCCCGATGTCGCCTTCGTCACGGTTGGTGCGGTCTTCCTCGCCGTCACCGGCGCCGAGGCGCTCTATGCCGACCTCGGCCATTTCGGCCGCAAGCCGATCGTACTCGCCTGGCTGGCAATCGTGTTTCCTTGTCTGTTGCTCAACTATGTCGGGCAAGGCGCCTTCGTGCTGGCAAATGGCGGCGTTGTCGGTCATCCATTCTTCGAGATGAACCAGGGCTGGACGCTTATTCCGATGGTCGTGCTGGCGACGGCGGCGACCGTCATCGCCAGCCAGGCGGTGATCTCCGGCGCTTTTTCGCTGACCAGACAGGCGGTGCAGCTCAATATGCTGCCGCGTTTCGTTATCCAGCATACGTCGGAAAAACAGTCGGGCCAGATCTATCTGCCGCGCATCAACCTGATGCTGGCGCTGGTGGTGATGTTGCTGGTGGTCGGCTTCGGCGAATCCAGCCGCCTGGCCTCGGCCTACGGCATTTCGGTGACCGGCAACATGCTGGTGACGAATGTGCTGCTTTTTGTTGTGATGACGCGCATCTGGAAATGGCCGCTCGGCGTCGCGATCGCCTTGATGGCCGTGTTCGCCTTCGTCGATACCGGCTTCTTTGCCGCCAACATAGTCAAGGTGTTTGAAGGTGGCTGGGCATCGCTTGCCATCGCCGCAGTTATCGTGATGACTATGTGGACCTGGATCCGCGGCAGCCGCTATTTGTTCGACAAGACGCGCCGGAACGAGATCCCGCTGGATTTCCTCGCCGGCAATCTGCTGAAGAAGAAGCCGCATCTGGTGTCGGGCACCGCGGTGTTCCTGACCAGCGACCCGCTGAGCGCGCCGACGGCGCTGATGCACAGCCTCAAGCACTACAAGGTGCTGCACGAGCAGAACGTCATCCTTTCGGTGGTGACGGCACCGCAGCCTGTCGTGCCCGACAGCGAGCGCGTCAAGATGGAAATGGTCAACGAGCTGTTCATGCGGGTGACGCTGACCTTCGGCTATATGGAGCAGCCCAACATCCCGCGTGCGCTGGCGATCTGCCGCAAACAGGGCTGGAAGTTCGACATCATGACGACGTCCTTCTTCCTGTCGCGGCGCTCTCTCAAGGCCTCGCCCAATTCCGGCATGCCGGTCTGGCAGGACAAGCTGTTCATCGGGCTGGCGCGCACGGCGGCCGATGCGACGGAATATTTCCAGATCCCGACCGGACGCGTCGTCGAGATCGGAACGCAGGTGGCTATCTAAATAAATGGCCGTGCCCTTCGAAGGGCACGGCCATTTGTCAGGCTCAGCTCACCAGAGCCGCCTTATTTGCTTCAAGAAATTGCTTCAGCGGCCGCGGCTTCCTGCCGGACAGCGTCTCGATCTCGTCCGTCACCATGCTGATGCGGCCGGAACGTGTGTTGGTGTCGAACGAAACGATGACCGGGGCGAAACCTTCGGGGACGCCGGCTGCCTTCAATCCCCCGGTCAGCGCTTCGTCCGAAAGCTGGACGACCTCGATCGGCTTGCCGGTAACTTCGGTGACGAGGGCCGCGATTTCAGCCACCGTATAGGCCTGCGGACCCGTCAGCGTGTATGTCTTGCTTTCGGTTGCCCCCGATGCGAGACAGGCGGCGATCGCCGCGGCTATGTCGTCGCGTGCGCCATGGGCAATGCGGCCGTCTCCAGCGGATGTGTACCAGTGCCCCGAGGCGATGGCGTGCGGCAGCGCCATGAACAGGTTCTCCTGATACCAGCCGTTGCGGAAGATGGTGTAGGGGATACCGCTCGCCTTGATCGCCTGCTCGGTGCCGTGGTGATCAGGCGCAAACAGTACCGGCGATCCTGGCTCCGGACTGGGCATCGACGTGTAGAGCAGATGCGAAACGCCGGCGCTTTTTGCGGCGGCGACCGCAGCCTCATGTTGCTTCAGGCGCTTGCCCGGAACGGCGAGCTCGTTTGTCGAAATGATCAGAACCCTGTCCGCGCCGGTAAATGCACTGGCCAACGACGTGGCGTCGTCGAAGTCGACTGCCCGGATGGTGACGCCTCGGGCTGCCAGATCGGCCAGATTTTCCGGGTTGCGGGTGGCGGCGATGATGCGCTGAGGGGAGACCTTGAGCGTGTCAAGCAGATGATTAATGACGCCGCGGCCAAGCTGGCCGGAGGCGCCGGTGACGAGAAGGGTGTCGGTCATGAGATGTCCTGACGTTGCGCCGGAGCGGCGGGTGCATATGTTAGTCTCAAAAAGAGACCAGCACTAAAATAGGAATTGACCCATCCTCGTAAAGAAGGCAGTTTTGCGGGAGGTAGGCACACCCAGGGAACCAGCCATGGACGGCAAGATCGTCAATCTGAGATCGAAGCTCGAGATATACAAAGCAGGCAGCGGTGGCGGAAACCTTGCGGATTGCCCGGTTCGCGACGTGATCCAGGGCATAAGCAATAAATGGAGTTCACTGTTGATGGAGGCCTTGGCCGAGAAGCCGTACCGCTTCGGCGAATTGCGGCGGCTGGTGCCCGATATTTCACAGCGGATGCTCACCCAGACGCTGCACGATCTGCAGCGCGACGGCTATGTGCATCGCCAGGTGTTTCCGACCAAACCGCCGAGCGTCGAATACAGCCTCACCGATCTCGGGCGCTCGATGTTTGGACCCTTGCATCAGCTGATCCAATGGGCCGAGCTCAATCACGGCGCTGTACGCGAGGCGCGGAAGGTTTTCGATGCTGCCGAAGGCTGAGCCTCCAGGCCGAGACGGCGGCTTGATTTAGCGGCGGTGCTGAAGGATTGTCCGGCCTGGGTTGGGGCGGGCAGATGGGCAATTCTCTGGACATCGCGATTGCCGGCGCCGGGCCGGCTGGACTTGCCGCCGCGCTCTATCTCACGCGCGCCGGACATAGGGTCACCATCTTCGAGCGCTTCAACCAGCCACAACCGGTCGGGTCCGGGCTGATCCTGCAGCCGACCGGGCTGACGGTGCTTGCCGATCTCGGCCTGCTCGATGACATTCTGGCGCTGGGCAGCCGCATAGACCGCCTGCATGGTGCAGATGCCAAGACCGGCCGCACAGTGCTCGACGTCCGCTACGATGCCCGGAGTGGCGGCCGCTTCGGGCTGGCGGTGCACCGCGCGGCTCTGTTCGGCGTGCTTTTCCGCGCCGCCCGGCGCCAGGCGCTCACCATTGAGACAGGTATCGAGCTCGAGACGCTGGAAACCGGCGAGCGGGCAACATTGATCTGCGGCAACGGACAACGGATAGGGTCGTTCGACCTGGTAGTGGATGCCAGCGGTTCGCGCTCCAAACTGCGGCGGTGCGTGAACAATCCGGGCGAACCGCGATCGCTCGCCTATGGCGCGTTCTGGGCATCGCTTGGCTGGCGCGGCGAGGGTTTCGACGAGCACGCGCTGCTGCAGCGCTACGACAGCGCGAGCGTGATGATCGGCGTGCTGCCAATCGGCCGGCCCGAGCCGGATGCCCAGAAGATGGCGGCATTCTTCTGGAGCCTCAAGCCGGCGGATGCCGAGCGCGTCTGGGCGGCAGGTCTCGATGCATGGAAGGCGAGATTGGCCGGGCTGTGGCCTGAATGCGCGGCCTTCATCGACCAGATCGACAGTTTCGAGCAGCTCTCGCTGGCGCGCTATGGCCATCACACGATGAAGACGCCAGCCGGACGGCGATTGGCCGTTATCGGCGACGCGGCCCATTCGACAAGCCCGCAGCTCGGGCAGGGCGCGAACATGGCGCTGCTCGATGCAGCCGCGCTCAACTACGCGCTCATAGGAACGGACCGTATCGATACTGCGCTGGGGGCCTATGTCCGGGCGCGGCGATGGCATGTGCGGGTCTTCCAGGCGCTGTCGCTGGTGCTGACGCCGTTTTATCAGTCGGATTCGATTGTGATGCCGTTCGTCCGCGACAGGCTGGTGGCGACGCTGGCAAAAGTCCCGCCGGCGCCGCAGTTTCTTGCTTCCATGGTTACAGGAACGGTGCTCAATCCATTCAAGCCGATAGGGCTTGCGGAAGCGCTGTGGCCGGATCGTTTTGGCGGATGATTTCCGAAAGGTGCGAACCCTTAGCCTGCAAGAATGCATGGAGGCGTTGCGGATAATCGGGAGCGACCGCGCCCTTCACTGATGGGCGTTTGCGCAACGCCTCGCGCCACACCTGGACATGCGGCTTTCCGTCCAGGATGCCGAAATCGCCGATCCGGTCGAAGACGTCGAAATAGCGAAAAATCGGGCCGTAGACCGCGTCGACCAGTGAGAAGCGCTCGCCGTCGAAGCATGGCCCAGCCGCGCCGTTCGCCAGTTCCACTTCCAGGCGATCGAACATTGCCGATAGCGCCTCGCTTTCAGCGAGCAACGCGGCTTCCGTAGGCGCTGAATAGAAGCGGCCGATGCCGCTCAGGATTGCTGAGCCGAATTCGATCCAAGCGCGATGCCGGGCACGGGCATAGGGGTCGGTGGGATGCAGCGGATTGGGCTGGGTTTCCTCGAGGAATTCGAGGATGACGAGCGATTCGAAGATCACCGTTTCCTGGCCGTCATGCTCAACGCGGAGCAGCGGCACCTTGCCGAGCGGCGATATCGCCTTGAACCAGGCAGGCTTGTTGGCGAGATCGACCGTGATGCGCTCGAATGGAACGTCCTTTTCGCGAAGTGAAATCGCCGCGCGCTGCACATAGGGACAAAGATGGTGGCTGACGAGGATGAGCTTGTCGGTCATCTCACTCTCCCCAGACATAGTTCAATGCGCCGTCCTCGACGCGGGTGGAGAGGAACATCAGGCGGGAGCCCTTCGGCGTCGGGCCTTCGAGGCGATCACCGTTAGCCATGTCGAACGAGGCGCCGTGCCACTGGCAGACGAGCTTCCCGTCCTTGCAGTCGAGCGGGCCACCGAAATGCAGGCAGACGTTGGCGGCGGCGCGGATACGCTCGCCGCTGCGGTAGACATGGACCTCGCGGCCGAAAAACGGAGCGATGAGGCTGCCTGTTTCCGGAATGTCGGCGATCTTGCAGATTTCATGCTTCATCGGAATTGCCTCTCGTGATTGATGCAATTGCATCTATATAGATGCATTTGCATCGATCGTCAAGCTTGATGCAATTGCATCTATCGCCTACGATGCAATCATGACCGGGATTCCTTCACCTCCAGCCATCAAGGCCTGGGCTCGCCTGATGCGGGTTTCGCGCCAGTTGTTGGAAAGAGCCGAGGACGCGCTGAAGGACAGTGGCCTGCCGCCGCTTGCCTGGTACGACGTCCTGCACGAGCTTGCCGAGGCGGGCGAGGGCGGATTGCGGCCGTTCCAACTCACCGAGCGCACCCTGTTTGCGCAGTACAACATCTCCCGGCTGCTGGCGCGGCTCGAAGCCGACGGGCAGGTCGAGAAGCTTCCAGTTGCCGATGACGGCCGCGGGCAAACAGTCCGCGTCACAGACAAGGGACGCGAGACGCGCCGCCGCATGTGGGCTGTCTACGGCCGGTCGATCGCGGAGTTGGTCGGCTCCCGGCTTTCCAATGTTGAGCTGGACGCGCTGTCAGCTCTGCTTGGGCGCCTGCGAGATCCGCCCGCCCTGGAGTGACACGCCTTCATGACGAAGATGGCGACCGATTGGCGAGGTCAGGCACTGCCCAAGAGGAATGCCAACGTCGCCAGAACGCCAAGCCCGACGCGGACCAGATGCAGATTGCCCCATTTGGCGATCAATGTCCGAGCTTCAGGATTGACGGAGTTCGCGTCCATCGCCTCCAGCAACCTGTTTGCCGGCATCATCACCAGCAGCGTCCATGGCCAAGGCAGGATGATCAGCACGGCGCCAGCCAGATAAGCGAGATTGCCAGTCAGCCACCACGCGACGAGGCCAAGAAAACAGGCGATGACGGCAATCGAGGCCTGCATGGCGGCGCCGCGCTCGTAGGAAGGCTGCCATTCCTGCAGCAATGCTTTGTCCTCGAGGCGAAGCCGCGCCGGCTGTTCGGCGACGCTGACGTAGATAGCCGCACCCGCGAACACTGCGGTAACGGTCAACGCAAGCAATCCGGCGAGCATGATCAGTGTCTCCCGTGATGCCCCGCATGGAGCAAGCTACAGAAATAAAGGCTTGCGTCGGGTCGGGCAATACGCCATAAAGCCGAACCGTAACGTACGGTACGCCATCGAGCTCGTATCTGAACTGCGGTGAGTTTGCCTCCTGAGGAAAAACTGTGTTGCACGCTGTGACCGACATCGAAACCAGCGAGGCGCTGACGGAGCGGCAGAAGGACGTGCTCGACGCCGCCCTTCGCCTGCTGGTCGAAGAGGGCGATCAGTTGACCATGACCGCCGTGGCGCGGCGGGCGAGCTGCTCGAAGGAGACGCTCTACAAATGGTTCGGCGATCGCGACGGGCTGTTGACGGCAACGGTACAATGGCAGGCGTCTAAGGTGCGGGTAGTGCCGGTCGACCGCAAGGGGCTCGACCTCCCTTCGCTGACGGCGAGCCTCGAACGCTTCGCTTCGGACTGGCTCAAGGTAATTTCGAGCGACACCTCGATCGCGCTGAACAGGGTGGCGGTCGGCCATGCTAGTTCGGGGAAGGACGATCTCGGCGCCATCGTGCTGGAGAACGGCCGCTTCGCACTGGCCCGGCGCCTTAAACCGGTGCTGGAGGCAGGCAAGGAAGCTGGTTTCCTCGAGTTTTCCGACGCGGAGACGGCGTTCCGCACCTTTTTCGGGCTGGTCGCCCGCGACGTGCAGATCCGCCTGCTGCTTGGCGACCGGCTGGAATTGACTGATGCGGCGATCGGCGGCGATGCCGTCCGGGCGACGCAGCAGTTTCTCGCTCTTTACGGGGCAAAAACCGGGCCGCAAGGCCTCTGAATTCAAAACGGGAAGGAACAAAAATGCGTGTCTATTACGATCGCGATGCCGATCTCAACCTGATCAAGGGCAAGAAGGTCGCCATCATCGGCTATGGCAGCCAGGGCAGGGCGCATGCGCTCAACCTTAAGGATTCCGGCGTCAAGGACATCGCCATCGGCCTCAAGGCCGGCTCGGCGACCGCCAAGAAGGTCGAGGCCGACGGGCTCAAGGTGATGAGCGTAGCCGATGCCGCCAAGTGGGCCGACCTGATGATGATGGCCACGCCGGACGAGCTGCAGGCCGACATCTACAAATCCGAGATCGCGCCGAACATCCGCGATGGCGCAGCGATTGCCTTTGCCCACGGCCTCAACGTGCATTTTGGCCTGATCGAGCCCAAAGCTTCGGTTGACGTCGTGATGATCGCGCCGAAGGGGCCTGGCCATACGGTGCGCGGCGAATACCAGAAGGGCGGTGGTGTGCCGTGCCTGGTCGCGGTCAACCAGGACGCTTCGGGCAATGCGCTCGACCTGGCGCTCTCCTATGCCTGCGGCGTTGGCGGCGGCCGCTCGGGTATTATCGAGACCAATTTCCGCGAGGAGTGCGAGACCGACCTGTTCGGCGAGCAGGTGGTGCTGTGCGGCGGCCTAGTCGAATTGATCCGCGCCGGCTTCGAGACACTGGTGGAAGCCGGCTACGCGCCGGAAATGGCCTATTTCGAGTGCCTGCACGAGGTCAAATTGATCGTCGACCTGATCTATGAAGGCGGCATTGCCAACATGAACTACTCGATCTCGAACACCGCCGAATGGGGCGAATATGTCTCGGGCCCGCGCATCATCACCGCCGAGACCAAGGCCGAGATGAAGCGCGTGCTGAAGGATATCCAGACCGGCAAGTTCACCTCGGAATGGATGCAGGAATACCGCGCCGGCATGTCGCGCTTCAAGGGCATCCGCCGCAACAACGACAGCCACCAGATCGAGGAAGTCGGCGCCAAGCTGCGCGCGATGATGCCGTGGATTTCGAAGAACAAGCTGGTTGATAAGGCCAAGAACTGAAGGACACCCACGTTCGTTTCGTTACCCGTCCTCGGGCTTCGCCCTGCGGGCGCGTGGGAATTTCCATGAACAAGCTGGTCGACAAGGCCAAGAACTGATCGCAATTTCATTGCCGATCAAGAAAGGCCGGCGGAGCGATCCGCCGGCCTTTTCGCATCAAGATCGTGTGGTTTCCAGGCTTCTGGACAGGCGCATTATCCTCATCACCGTGATATGCCTGTGCGGGGCATGGCGCAAAAGTGCCAAGGGGGTGAGAGTTGGAACTCAAATTTCTGTTGGTCGGGTTTGCCTGCGCGGTTGCCGGCATGCTCTCCCTCGTCACCTTGCTGAAGTGGTGGGAGGTGAGGGCGGTCAGCCGCTGGTCTCCGACGCCGGGAAAGATCATCTCGTCGCAGGTCGAGGCTCGCGAGGTGACCAGTTCGGGATCCGGTTCGGACAGCAGAGGGTCGACCGAAATCCGCAACTTCCCGGCAATCACCTTCGAATACAAGGTGAACGGCAAGACATTTCGCAGTTCGCACTACAGCGTGCAGGAGAACCTTGGAAACTTTGCAGTGGCGGAAACCCTTGCGAAATTTCCAAACGGGGCCGGCGTAACCGTCTTCTACAATCCGGCCGATCCAGCCAAGGCGGTGATCGAACGCACCATGCCCGACGGCTCCTTCAAGTTCATGGTCCAGCTTTCGTCCGGGCTGGTGGTCGGCGCGCTTGTATTGGTCTTCTCCGTCGGCGGCCTCCTCGAAGCGATCCGGCCGTTTTTGCCCAGGCCGCAGAACCTCGGCGCCGCTGCCCTGCTGCTTTTCATGGGATTGTTTGTGCTGCGCATGGGCTTTGCCCAGAAGTCACTTGCGGAACAGGCGGCCAAATGGCCGATCACGGCAGGACGCATCGATGCTTCGGGCCTGCAGAAATTCGAGACCCGCGACAGGTCCGGAGGCAGCTATCGGCCCTGGCGGACAGTCTTCAAATCCCGCGTCGTCTACAGCTATAGCGTCGCCGGCCAGCGCTACGCCGCCGATCGCATCGCGTTCGGCGCAAACGTGACGGCTTCGCTGCCGAGCCTCGTCAGCGGTCGATCGCAGCGCTACCTCCAGGGCGACAAGGTCGAGGTCCACTACGATCCCGACAACCCAGTTGCAGCGGTACTCGAATGCAGGGTTAGCGGGCTTTGGCTCCTGTGGGGCTGCGCAGTTGGCCTCCTCGGTGGAGCCGCGCTGCTGGTAGGCGTCATCTGAAGCTGCTGTCCTAGGCTGCATATCCAGCGGAAAAAGATGCCTGTCTTCAGCATCTGACAAGAACTCCGCTGTCGAAGCCAGGCCATGTCAATCTCACCGTCGCCCCGTCGACCACAATATGGATGACACGGGAGAACGGCTCTTCGGCCGACGGGTCGGATCCGTAGCATTGGCTGGCCCGAGCCACCCAGCCCGTAGGCGTCTTGAGAAACGATGCGTGTTCGCAGCCGAGAGCAGGGACCGACAGCGCGTCGCGGTACAATGTGTAGACAGTCTGGCGTTGAACATCCGCAACGGCGGTACAGTTCGATCTGTCCCCGGACCATGTGCCCACATAGGGTTCCGTGGCAAAGGCGCTGCCGCACGTAAATGTTAAGATCGAAATGAGCATCAAGAGATTTCGCATCATCGATTCTTTCTTTTCGACGCGGCCTTGGGCCATGTTAAAGCATCGATGCTCAGGCTTCACAATGATGCTGCTCCAAGGGACTTAAATGATCATCCGCAAAGCAGCAGCTATTTTTCTGAGCATGCTGAGCCTGTTGCAAGCAGCGAACGCAACAGAATGTTCGCTCAGCCATGCGACCTATCGCGAGCCGCGTTCGGGAGCGACGATACAGTTCCGGCCAACCAACAACGAGCTGGCCGCGCTAACGACCGAGGTCTTTTCGTTGATCGTGCCCAATACCGACATTCGTCTGCCGTCGGACATTACCTGGACCAATGGCAAGTACTCCTTTCCTGTGGGCACTATCCGGCACACCTGCACCGACGACGATCGTGAGGCTGGTCTCGAGGACGGCACCGGGCTGTGCAGAGTGTGGGATGGGCAGGTCTATGCGTTCAATGCAGGCGGTGCCGAGCAGTTGAATTCCCGCGAAGCCTCGCCGGCACCGGCAGGGTTGCTGTTGCCTGACTTCGGCGCGATTTTTACCGAATGGCCCGATTTCGCCAAAGCCAATCCCGACGGTTCAGCCTGGGACGCCTTTAGTTTGACGGGTTGTAGCGATGAATAGCAAGAGACCGCCGGCCTGCATGTTCGCCCTGCCGGTCCTTATGGCCATGGCAACCGGCGCTCGTGCCGACCAAAGCAAGCCGTCGCGTCCGCCTGTCGACAAATGCGCTTGGGAACGGCTGGCGGACAAGGATGTCGGGCTGGCTGCCTGGGTGCAGCGCTGCGATTTCGGTTTTCGCCGGATTCATTTCGAGCTTGGCGGCAATGCTCTTGCCATCGAATACAGCGACGGCGGGCCGGCCGATCCCGTCGTCGAAGTCTTCGATATGCTGCCTGGCGAGGCCGCCGATGCTGCGTTGCAGCGCATTTTTACTCAGAAGACCGAGAAAGCCATCAGCACACGTTGCGTGCTCATGCCTTACACCGAAGGGCCGACGCCCGCGCGCATCCTCCGGTATGTTTTCAGTCCCGATGCCGCCTATCGTGAGGAATTGAAGACCGTCGCCAACCCTGACGAGGTCGGCGAACCGCCTTGTGGCGAATGGGGCGAAGCCCCGGACGGCATTCAGTATTTCGAGGTGCAATCACCCGAACTGCGAAAGCTTCTATTCGTTCGCGTCGGCCAGGATGAGCCGCTGTTTGACGAGCAGACACTGCGAGTCCTGCCACCCGGATAGCGCCGGGATCTCAGCCGTAGTGCCAACTGGGCTTTGGTTCGGTACCGGTGAACATCACGCCGATACGATCTTCGCGGCGCCAGCGGACCACGGCCTTGTAGGCAATGCCGTCGGTCGGAACATAGAGCAGGAACTCATCGGGCACGCGCGCGTCGATCGAGACCTTCAATTCGGCGCCGCCGGCGTGCATGTTGCGCAGCGTGCATGTGACCTCGGAATTGCTCACGCCGGTCAGGATCGTCGCGCCCTTCAAGACGCGCTGCCGGTGTTTGTCCCTCTGTTCGTCCTCGGCCATCGCACGCAATCCAGCCATTTTTCGCGTCTCGGGCGTTCTGATCGGGAGGATTATTAGACCTGCCTGATAAAAATAGCGTTATCAGCAGTCGGGACTGGGCGATGTTCGCGGTTCCTGGCTGGAAGAAAAAGGCGCCGCGAAGCACGGCGCCGAATGATGCTTGTTGTCGGCCTGCTTACCTATAGGGCGAGTAGCATTGCTGGCGCGGCCCGTAATAGGGCTGGAAGGTGTTGTCCCAGGCGCGGTACGACCGGTAGCGATTGTAACACCATTGGACATGTGCACTGGAAAGCCGCCCTGCGCGATAATAGCGGCGCGGTGGCGGCGCGTCGTAGTAGTTGTAGCTGTTGTACAGGCTGCCAAGGCCGAGGCCCAGGCCCAAGCCAAGAATCGCGGCACCCGCACCATCATCATAGTAGCCGCCGCGGTAATGGCGGCGATGGTGGCGCCAGCGCCAGCTGTCGTCCCAGCCGCCATTGTCCCAGTGTCTCGAAAAATGACGGCCGCGGAAATTGTGGGACCGCCATCTCCAATCGTCGCCGCCGTGCCATTGCCGAAAGCCGCGATTGCGCCAACGCCAGATCTGCCTGTCATTGCCGCCTGCCCAATCTTCACGAATTTGCACGATGTCGGCAGCGTTGCCCGCCACCGGCAGCAGGGGTTTGGGTATCGGCCCGGCAAGCGACGGGGCCGAGAGGCTGGCGATCAGACCGAGGGCCATCAGCCCGGATCTGACGGAAGATAAAAAGAGCGGTTTCATCGCACTCTCCGAAATTCAGGCCCCACGCCCAGAAACCTCGGGGAAGAGCCTATTGATGGAACTTTCCATCTGAACGGAAGATGAACAAAAAGGTTCCGTCAACCATGGCGAGCGCGCGATCAATCAGAGCCTCCTGGTTTCTGCGCCCTTGTTTTCGGGCGCGCTTGCGGGCAAAGCTCAAAGCCATGTCGCTGCGCCTTGCCACCTTCAACGTCGAAAACCTGATGAACAGGTTTGATTATTCCGGATACCGCAATCAGCTCAACGAAGATCGCACACTGGCGCTTTTCGACATCCAGAGCGAGGCCGAATACAAGATGCTCGAGCAGGCGCGGGCGATCGCGCAGTCCGACGACACGCGCCAGTTGACGGCGCTGGCGATCGCGGCCACCCGCGCCGACATCATCTGCATGCAGGAGGTCGACAATATCGAGGCGCTGAAGGCCTTCGAATATGGCTATCTCTTCAAGATGGTGGGGCAAGGCTATCGGCAGAAATACACCACCGCCGGCAATGATTCGCGCGGCATCGACGTCGCCGTGATGATGCGCAACGAGACCGCGCAGGGCCAGCCAATCGAATTCGTGCGCATGACTAGCTACGCCTATGTCACGTTCGAGCAATTCGGCCTGCACACGGCGGAATTGGCAGCGCTTGGTCACCAGGCCAATGAACGCATCTTCCGACGCGACTGCCTGGAAATCGATCTGACGGTCGCTGGCGCGCCGTTGACGCTGTATCTCGTGCATTTCAAGTCGATGGGCTCGCCCCGTAACGGCCTCGACGGCCGCGAGGCGACAATGCCGCTGCGCATCGCCGAGGCGCAAGCGGTGCGCCGGATCATCGAGGAGCGCTTCGGCAAGGATAATGCCGCCGACAAGCGCTGGGCAATCTGCGGCGACATGAACGACTACCGGCAGCGCGTGAAGATCACTGGCGATGTTTTCGACGGCCATCGCTTCGAGGTGATCGACGAGACCCGGTCCTGCATCGACGTGCTCACTGCCGGCGGTTTTTGCGAAAACGCGGTCGAGCGGCGGCCGGAAATGGACCGCTGGACTTTCTATCACACGCGCGGACCGGAAGAGCGGCATCTCTGCCAGCTCGACTACATCCTTTTATCGAGGGCGCTAGCCAGGCAGAACGCCACCGCCGTTCCCGATATCATCCGTAGCGGACAGCCTTGGCGCACCATATTTCCGGCGGGCCAGGAGGTCGAGCGCTTCCCACGCGCCGGGTGGGACCGGCCGAAAGCATCCGACCATTGCCCAGTAGCAATTGCCCTCGACATGGTGTGAGACAGGCGTGAGTTTCGATTTGCCGCGCAACGTCATCCTGCCGGTCGATGCCATCGACGTCAGGCTCGATTCCGGCCCGCATCCGTTCGAGCGCGATCATGCCGACGCGATCGCGGCGAACTGGCGGCGTGAGACCGCGGCCAAGCCGGCGCTTTTCGACGGCACCGTGGTGCTGCTTTCCGCTCTCAGCTATCGCGACAATCGCCTAGTCGGCCGTTGCCATGCGGTGCGTTATTCGACCTTCATGCTTTGGCGCAGCAATCGACAGGTGCCTGGCGCCGAACATGCCTACGCGCACGCCATGCTGGTCGCCGGCGACAACGCGTTGGTGGCGATCCGTATGGCACCGCATACGGTCAATGCCGGGCGCGTCTACTTCGCCGCCGGTTCGTTCGAGCCAACCGATTTCCGCGACGGCATTGTTGACGTCGACTTCAACATGATCCGCGAGGTACTGGAGGAAACCGGGCTCGATCTATCAGGTGCGACACGCGGCAGGCGCCATTACGCCCTGTCGACGGCAACCGGCACGGTGATCTTTCGCCGCTACCGCGAGACGGCCTCCGCCGACGACCTCGCACAGCGGATCAGTGCATTCGTCGCCGCCGAATCAGAGCCTGAAATCGAAGGCCCTGTAATCATCCGCAATGCCGCCGATCTGCCGGACGGGCTGATGCCGCATATGAGACCGCTGATCGAATGGCACTTTGCGAGCGAGCAAGGTTTCCAACTCTAACGTCGTAGCCTACCTTCAATAGCCTTGCGGTCGTTGCGGGCGGCAACAAAATACAACAGCACGCCGAGACCCAGGAGCGCCCCCATCGCTGTTCCCATCGTCTGCCCAATCACCTGCTGGAAGTCAGCGGTGACGCGATCGGGATTCTCCATCCCATAAAGGATCAAATTCCACCAAAGCCCTGCCAAGGCGGCTTCGACGATCACAATCGCCAGAGCCAGTCGCGCTTTCTTGCTCATCCATTGTTCCCCCCTTAGTCCCCAACAGCATTGTTATCATTGCAGAATGTGCTGCGACAAGGGCAGGTTGCATAAAAAATTGGCAGCGTCTGAAGGCGACACTTGCTGCAATGCCTATTCATGCCTCAGCGCGTCGATCGGGTTAAGCCGCGCGCCGCGCAGCGCCGGGAAGAAGCCGAACATCATGCCGATCAGCGCGGAAAAGCCGACAGCAAGCAGGATGACCGCCGGGCTTGGCGCAAACGGGATCGTCAGCGTCAGCGAGGCGAGGCCGGCAAGGGCCAGGCCGATCAGGATGCCGATGATGCCGCCAAGCAGCGACAGCACGGTTGCCTCGACCAGGAACTGGATGAGGATGTGCTTTTCGTGGGCGCCGATGGCGAGCCTGATGCCGATCTCGCGCGTGCGCTCGGTTACCGACACCAGCATGATGTTCATAATGCCGATGCCGCCGACGAGCAGGCTGACGCCGGCGACGGCACCGAGCATGCCAGTCATGGTGGTGGTCGCGCTGGCCATGGCATCGGCGATCTGGGTCATGTCGCGGATCGAGAAATCATCGTCGCGGTCGGGCGTGATGCGGCGTGTGTCGCGCAAGATGTCCTCGACGCGCTGCTGCAGCACCGTGGTTGGCGTACGGTCGTCGGCGGCGACATAGATCGAATCGATGTCGCGATTGCCGGCAATGCGACGCTGATAGGCGGCGAGCGGCATCAGCACGACATTGTCCTGGTCCTGGCCGAAACCGGTATAGCCCTTCGGTTCGAGCAAGCCGATGATCTTGCAGGAAGTGCGGTTGACGCGGATGATCTCGCCTTCAGGGTCGCCGGCGCCGAAGAACTGCTGGCGCACCGTCTCACCGATGAGGCAGACGCCGGTGCCCGAGCGGGTTTCCGAATCGCTGAACGGGCGGCCCAAAACCAGCTTCCAGTCGCGGGCATCGAGATAGGCGCTGTCGGTTCCGGTGACGCCCGAGGTCAGGCTTTCGGTGCCGAAAATGACGCGCACCTGCTTTTGCGACGCCGGCGAGATGGCGCGCGAGCCGTCCAGATGCGCGGCAAGCGCGGTGAGATCCTTGTAGGCAAGAGGTCGGACGACCTGATCGAGCCCTCCAGGTCCGCCAGGCCCGGCCGGACGGCCGGAACGGATGACGAGCAGATTGCTGCCGAGCTTGGAAATGTCGGATTTGACCTTCTCGGTGGTGCCCGAGCCGATGGTCAGCATGGCGATGACGGCGGCGACGCCGATGACGATGCCGAGCAGCGTCAGGAACGAGCGCAGCACGTTGCGGCGGATGGAGCGGAGCGAGAGGCGAACGGTTTCCCAGATCATGGCTAGGCCATCTCGAGATTGGCTGTGTCCAAGGCGACATGGCCATCGAGGAAACGGATCGTGCGCTGCGCATAGCCGGCAACATCGGCTTCGTGCGTGACCATGGCGATAGTCAGCCCGAGCTCGCTGTTCAGCTGCATCAGGAGTTCCATGATCTCGTGCGTGCGTGCGGTGTCGAGATTGCCGGTCGGTTCGTCGGCGACGAGCAGCGTCGGCCTGGTGACGATGGCGCGGGCGATCGCCACGCGCTGCTGCTGGCCGCCGGACAGCTCGGCTGGCGTATGATGCTCGCGGCCGACAAGGCCGACCTCGGCAAGCGCCTGCATGGCAAGGCCGCGACGCTCGCGGGCACCAACGCCGCGGTAGATCAGCGGCAGTTCGACATTCTCCGCCGCCGTGGTGCGCGGCAAGAGGTTGTAGCCTTGGAAGACGAAGCCGACATAGAGGTTGCGCAGTACGGCGCGGCGATTGCGATCGAGACGGCCGGCGTCGATGCCTTCGAAGCTGTAGGTCCCAGCGGTCGGCGTGTCGAGGCAGCCAATGATGTTCATGGCCGTCGATTTGCCCGAACCGGACGGGCCCATAATGGCGACGAATTCGCCGCGCCTGATGGCGAGGTCGACGCCGGCCAGCGCATGCACCCGGGCTTCGCCCTGGCCATAGCTTTTCCAGACCTTGTCGAAGCCTATGAGGGTGGTCGCGCCCGATGCCACGATCAGCTCCGCTGCTGCGAGGCGGTAATGACTTGCGCGCCTTCCTCCAGGCCGGAGACGATCTCGGTCAGTTCTCCGTCTGTCGAGCCGACCCTGACGTTGACCGGATGCGGCCGCCCATTCTCCAGCACGTAGAGCGTGCGCGAGCCGTCGGTGGGCTTCGCCGCCGCCTGGTGCTGGCGGTTGCCGCCGGGGCGTCCCATGCGGCCGGTGAACAGGTCGGTGAGGCTCCAGCCGCGCTCCGCCGTCTGCGCCGGCCGGTAGCGGAAGGCGATCGATGGCACGGTGAGCACGTTCTTGGCCTGCTTGGTGACGACCGAGACGGTGGCTGTCATGCCGGGCCGCAACAGAAGCTCGCTATTGTCGACGTCGAGCCTTGCATCATAGGTAACGACACCGTCGGTGGTGACCGAGGCATAGGAAATGTCGCGGATTTCGGCGTCGAATGGCCGTTCGGGGAACGCGTCGACGGTGAAGCGCGCATGCTGGCCGGGTTTGACGGCGCCGATATCGGCCTCGTCGACCGCAGCCTTCAATTCCATGTTCTTCAAATCCGCGGCGATGACGAACAGCACCGGCGCCTGCAGCGAGGAGGCGACCGTCTGGCCGGGGTCGACCGAGCGCGTCAGTATGATGCCGTCGATCGGAGCGTAGATGGTACTCTTGGCAAGATCCGTCTGTTGCGCCTTGAGATCGGCATTGGCCATGGCGAGGTTGGCTTTGGCGATGTCAAGCGCCGCCTTCGAGCGGTCGCGGGTGGCGGTTGCCGCTTCGAGCGACTGGTCCGTCGCCATGCCGCGCTTGGTCAGTTGCGCCGCGCGCACCAGCGCCTTTTCGTTTTCGGCCAGGGTCACGGTGGCGTCCTCGACGCTCGCCGCCGCTGCCTTGGCGGAGGCCTGGGCGCGCTCGATCTGCACCTCCAGCTTTGCGGTGTCGAGCGCGGCCAGCACATCGCCCTTCTTCACCAGCTGGTTCTCGTTGACCGAAACCGAGCGGACGACGCCGGAGAGTTCGCTGGAAATATCGACCTGGGTGAGAGGCTGCAGCGCGCCGGTAGCCGAAACGGCGACGGTAAGGTCGGCCATGGCGGCCAGTGTCGTGGTATACTCGATCTTGGCGGGCGAGCCCGCATACCACTGGTAGCCGACGACACTCGCGGCGACGGCAAGCAGTGCGAACACTGCGTAACCCCAACCGCGACGGCGTTTTGTCTTCAGGCCCTGGTGGTCGAGCCCGAGCGCCGTCTCGATGGCGGAAGCGGATTCCGTCTTTGGCAGATTGACAATCTGGTCCACGCCGGACCCCTATGTTCAGTGATATCCCATCGGTGCACAAATCAGGCCTTATGGTTCAAAATTCAAATTAAATTTCGCTCATGTTTGGAATGAGGCAGAGGACTTACTGAGATGCAGCCGCGGAATTACTTGCTTTACGACGTATTCACCACCAACCGGCTGGCCGGCAATCCGCTGGCCGTGGTGCTCGACTGTGATGGGCTGGACGTTGCGACGATGCAGGCGGTGGCGCGCGAGTTCAACCTGTCCGAAACCGTCTTCGTGCTGCCGCCGGACAACCCGAAGCACCGGGCCCGCATCCGTATCTTCACGCCCGATTATGAAATGCCGTTCGCCGGCCACCCAACCGTCGGCTCGGCGATAGCGCTCGCCGAAATTGCGGGAGAGGCCGCCGGCATCTTCGTGCTCGAGGAGAATATTGGCCCGGTGCGCTGCGCTGTCAGCAAGCACGACGGTTCGACCTTTGCCGAGTTCGACCTGGCGAAACTGCCGGCGCAGCTGGCATTGTCGGCCGATCCCGAGGCGATCGGCGCGGCCCTTGGCCTTGGGCCGCACGAGATCGGCTTCGAGAACCACCGCGTTTCGTTCTGGTCGGCGGGCGTGCCCTACGTGACCATCCCCGTCGCCAATCTGGAGGCGGCCGCCCGGATCAGGCTGGACAACCAGGCCTGGTCGGAGCTCGCACCACGCAAGAGCGAATGGGCCTTCGCCAGCCCCTATGTCTATTGCCGCGAGACGGTGCATCACGACAGCGCCTTCCATGTCCGCATGATGGTGCCCGGCAATCCGTCCTACGAAGACCCGGCGACCGGCTCAGCGGCGGCCGCCTTCGCCGGCGCGATCATGCATTTCGACGGCCCGACGGACGGCGTTTCACAACTGTGGATCGAGCAGGGGCTGGAGATGGGCCGGCCTTCGCGCATTCGCCTCGAACTGAATGTCGAAGGCGGCAAACTGGCGGCCGCCCGCATCGGCGGCCATGCGGTGAAGGTGGCTGAAGGCAGGCTTTTTGTTTGACGGGCGCGGCACTTCGGCGATTTGTCGGGAAATGAATCCCGCGGGGCTGGACATGGCGGATATCGGCGGCTATATGCCCGCCAACGCCGGTTTTGCCGGCCGAGTGGGTGCGTAGCTCAGTTGGTAGAGCAGCTGACTCTTAATCAGCGGGTCCACAGTTCAATCCTGTGCGCACCCACCAAAAATCTCCAGGATTTGGTGGAAGGACCTTAACGAGCTGGGAACGCGAGACGGCGTTTTGCAGGTTTGCACGTATCAGCCAGCTGCGGTCGGCTCGCCCGACTATTGGATGGTGGGCCTCAGATAGGTCAGGATTGCTCGCGTTATGGCTATCACGCCGTCGACGGCATCGAAGTTTGTTTTGCTCTTGCCTGCGATCCATTCGAGTTCAGGATGCCTGGGCAGTCGAAGTGCATTGAATAGCGCCTCGCCCGAGAGACCGCCCAGTCCAAAGGATGTAGGTTCATCGTCTGCGTAGTAAGGAAAGTGAAAATCCAGCCGGATAGGCCCACCATATCCAAGCTTAAAGGTCATTATGACTGTAACATCGTGACCAAATCTGTTCTCAAAAATTCCGCAGAACCTAAGGTCCTTGGCATCATAGCTATGCCACTGCGTCGATAATCCCAAAGAATCCCCAAGCCCTGAGGGTATGCGCTTTCAGTTCTTTGCGATTGGGGAATTTTGCCTCTTCAGGATCGTAGGGAAGCGGTGGATCGATGTAGTCTGTCTCGGTTCGCCAATCTTCCGCGGCGCTGCGAAGATCTTCAAAAATCTGAACGATTCTCGGGTCTGTCTGCTCGCCAGAAAAGATTGAGATTCGCCATTGAGAAATCATCTCGCATAGCTCTTCGACCGTATGGCCCGATCGCTCTGCCCAATCCTCGGTGGCGAGTATCCACGGCGAATTGTATTTCAGCCCGGCAAAGGCGCCGCTCTTGCTGTCGAAATCTCTGATGATCCGAGCAAGAATATCGCGAAGCCCCTGTTTGGGGTCTCCGAAGATCTGTGAGCGTTTGTTCATCAACGCGATCCGCGCTTGGCTCCGCCTTACTTCTCCGACACGCCGGCCTCGGCGAAGCTTGCCATGCGGGCATGGCATTCGAGCGCCGAGCGGACGATGTTGACCGCCAGGCAAGCGCCTGAGCCTTCGCCGAGACGCATGCCGAGATCAAGCAGCGGCGGCAGACCGAGCGCTTCGAGCAGGCGGCGGTGGCCGGACTCGGCCGAGACATGAGCGGCCATGGTGTGGGCAAGGCCGGCAGGATGCAGCCCGGCCAAGGGTGCCGCGGCGGCGGTGCAGACGAAGCCGTCGAGCAGCACCGGCACGCCGAGATGGCGCGCCGCCAGTGTAGCGCCCAAGATCGCCGCAAGCTCGCGGCCGCCGAGGGCTGCCGCTACCTTCAGGGGATCGGCCAGCGCCGGGGCGTGGCGCTTCAGGCCGGCCTCGATGGCGATGATCTTGCGCTCGAGGCCGGCGTCGTCGACGCCGGTGCCGCGCCCGGACCATCTTTCCGCGCCGCCGCCGAACAGCGCGGTCGAGATGGCCGCCGCCGGCGTGGTGTTGCCGATGCCCATTTCACCGAAGCAGACAAGGTCGAGTTCCCTGCTGATCGCGTCGTAGCCGGCGGAGACAGCGGCGAGGAAGGCCTCGTCGTCCATTGCGGGCTCTTGCGTGAAGTCGCCGGTCGGACGGTCGAGGTCTAGCGGGATGACGTCCAGCTCCGCGCCGGCGACGCGGGCAAGTTGGTTGATGGCGGCGCCGCCGCCGGCGAAATTCGCCACCATCTGCACGGTGACCTCCGACGGGAAGGCCGACACGCCTTGCGCGGTGACGCCGTGATTGCCGGCGAAGACCAAGACCTTGACACGGTCGAGCTTTGGCATGTCGCGGCCCTGCCAGCGCGCCAGCCAGGCGACTATTGTCTCCAGCCGGCCAAGGCTGCCTTGCGGCTTGGTCAGCGTGTCCTGGCGGCGGGCGACGGCATTGGCCGCGGCGTCGCTGCCAATGGGCAGGTCGAGGCAGGCGGCGCGCAGTTCATCGAGCGATTTGAAAGGCATGGGGGCAAAATCTCCGAAACAGAGTCAGGAAAGGGAAATGGAAGCGACGAGCAGGATTGCGATCTCGCCGAGCTGCTGCAGGGCGCCGACGGTGTCGCCGGTCTGGCCGCCGATCTGGTTGAGGCAAAGCGCTCGAAACGCGGCAAACAAGAACGCAAGCAGGATGAGCGCGAACATGGCAGCACTGAACCCAAGCGCCAGCAGCGCGACGGCGCCGAGCACGGCACCGACACCCGCGGTTTCGGCGGTGACTAAGCCTGCATCAGCCGAGAGGCCGTCGGCGCGGGCCGGCGGCAGCAGGTGCATGAAGGCGCCGAGCAGGCCGCGCGAGCCCGCATGCGCGGCAATAAGGGCCCAGAAGACATGGGCCGGGCCGGCGAATCCAGAGAGCACGCTCCAGCGGATCAGCAGCGAGATGCCGAGCGCGCAGGCGCCGTAGGCACCGATGCGGCTGTCGCGCATGATCTCGAGTTTCCTGTCGCGCGTCTTGCCGCCGCCAAAGCCGTCGGCGACGTCCGAAAGCCCGTCTTCATGCAGGCAGCCGGTAGCGAGCAAGATCGCGGCAAGGGTCAATGCGGCAGCGGGAGCCGTGGCAAGGCCGAGCCTTGTGCCCACGGCGTAGACCAGCCCACCGACAACAGCAACGGCGAGGCCGGCAACGGGTGCAGCCCAGATCGCAGCGGCAAGGCTGCGGCCACGGAAGTCGGCTTGCGGCAGCGGCAGCCGGGTAAAGAAGACGAGGCAAAGCGCGATATCATCGAGAATTTGCTGTTGCGAGGGGATCTGGAGGTTGAGCATGATTCTATTCCGAAAACCGGCTACCACTTTTCGCTAACGCGGTCCTTCGGTTCGGGATCATGCTCTCGCCCCTCGCAATGGCATGGAAGAACGTGCCGCTGACATTGCCGCGCCGGTAGCCCGAGGCGCCGAGCGGATTTCCTTGACCGTCGGCGAGGTCGGCCAGCGGCTCGTCATTGCCGGTCGCAATCATCTGCGCGTAGTGGAATTCATGGCCGCGGATCAGCGTGCCTTGGCTGCCGAGCGGACAGCCGGACCGCAGCCGCGCCTCGCGGTAGCCGAGATTCATCTTGCGCTTGGCGAAGCTGGTCGAATGGCCGAGGAGGCCAAGCATCCGATGCGTCTCGCCCGACGCGTCCTCGAGCGCTTCGCCCAACACCATGAAGCCGCCGCACTCGCCGTGCACCGACCGCGTGGTGGCGAACCGAGCCATGCCGGCCCTGAAATTCGCCGCGGCCGCGAGGCGGCCGGCATGAAGCTCGGGATAGCCGCCGGGCAGCCAGCAGACATCGCAATCGTCGCCTGGCGCCTCATCGGTGAGCGGCGAGAAGGGAACGATCTCGGCGCCGGCCTTGCGCCAATGCGTGGCAACGTGCGGATAGAGGAAGGTGAAGGCGGCGTCCTCTGCCAGTGCGATGCGCTGGCCGGGCGGCGGCAGCGCGTCGTCGAAATTGCCTGGCGCGGGCGTGAATGGCGCCGCCAGCGCCATAATGGCGTCAAGGTCGAGCGAGCGCTCGACCATGTCGGCCAGCCGGTCGAGATGCGCCATCAGATTCTCATATTCGCCGGCCTGGACGAGGCCGAGATGGCGCTCGGGCAGGTTGAGCGAGGGATCGCGCAGGATGGCGCCGACGACAGGCAGGCCAAGTGCCTCGATGGCATCGCCGCATAGCCGGCGGTGGCGCTCGCTGCCCAGCCGGTTGAGCACGACCCCGGCCATGCGCACATCGGGGTCATAAATAGCAAAGCCCTTGGCGACGGCCGCCGCCGTGGTCGACTGTCCGGAGACGTCGAGCACCAGCAGCACCGGCAGGCCATAGAGCCGGGCGAGATCGGCGGCCGAGCCGGAACGGCCCGGAGCAGCAGGGATCCCGTCGAACAGGCCCATGGCGCTTTCGAGGAAGATGAAGTCGGCGTCCTCGGTCGCTTCGCCGGCCAGTGCGTTGAGCAGGGCGGGCGGCATTGCCCAGCTGTCGAGATTGACGCCGGACAACCCGGTGGCGGCGGTGTGGAAGCCGGGATCGATATAGTCCGGGCCGGATTTGGCGCCGCGCACTTTTAGGCCGCGCCGGGCAAGTGCGCGCAAAATGCCGATGGTGACGCTGGTCTTGCCCGAGCCCGAGCGCGGCGCGCCGATGATGATGGCGCGGGTCATGACTCACCCGCCAGTGCCGCGCGCATCCCGACGATCCCGCCGACGACGATCAGCGCCGGCGAGGTCAAGCCGGCTGCGGCCGTTTCCTCGGCAATCGTCGCGAGCGTGGCGACGACGATACGCTCCTGCGGCGTCGTCGCGGCAACGATGGCCGCGGCGGGCGTCGAAGATGGCAGGCCGCCCTCGAGCAGCGAAGCGGCGATCAGCGGCAGGTTGGCCATACCCATATAGATGACCACCGGCTGGCCGGTGCGAGCGATTGCCGCCCAGTCGAGATCATCATCGGTGCCGGCGGCATGGCCGGTCGCCAGGATCAGCGCCTTGTTGATGCCGCGCATGGTGCCGGGAATGCCGGTCGCGGCCAGCGCGCTGAGGCCGGACGTCAGGCCAGGCAGGATGCGGAACGGGATAGTTTCCCCGGCCAGCGCCAGCGCCTCTTCGCCGCCACGCCCGAAAATATAGGGGTCGCCGCCCTTCAGCCTGACGACGCGCCGGCCCGCGCGCGCCAGCCGGACCAGCAGAGCGGTTATGTCGTCCTGCTTCATCGACGGCTTGCCGCCGCGTTTGCCGGCATAGAACAGTTCCGCGCCCTCGGCGACGGCGACGACCGCGGGCGAGACCAGCGCGTCATAAACCAGCGCGTCGCACTGTCCGAGGGCGGCCAGCACTTCCAGCGTCAGGCAGCCGGGATCGCCAGGGCCGGCACCGGCTAGCCAGACGTGACCGGGCTCCAGCTGGCGCGGCTTGAAGTTCAGCCGGGTGAGCGCCTGCTCGACCGTAGTGTTTCTATTGCTGCCGCTCACAATCCGTCCCGTCCGCGAAAGCGCCGCTGGTAATGCGCGTCATACAGTGAACTTTCGCCAAAGCCTTCGGCCGCCAGCGAGCGGCCGACGAAGATGATTGCCGTGCGTTCCATCGGATCGGCGGCCAATTGCGCCTCGATGGTGGCCAGCGTGCCGGTCAGCACGCGCTCGTCCGGCCAGGAGGCACGGAAGACGACCGCGACCGGGCAGTCGGCGCCGTAATGCGGCGTCAGCTCGGCGACGACGCGGTCGATGGCGTGGATGGCAAGGTGGATGGCCAGCGTGGCGCCGGTGCGGCCGAAGCCGGCCAGCGTTTCGCCAGGCGGCATTTTCGAGGCGCGGCCGGAGATTCGGGTCAACACCAGGCTTTGCGCGACTTCTGGAATGGTCAGCTCGCGGCGCAGCGCTGCCGCCGCAGCGGCGAATGACGGCACGCCCGGCGTCAGCGTATAAGGAATGCCGTGCTTTTCCAGCCGGCGGATCTGCTCGGCAACGGCGCTCCACACCGAAAGATCGCCGGAATGCAGGCGGGCGACATCATTGCCGGCCGCGTGGGCGGCCAGATATTCGGCCTCGATCTCATCGAGCGACATCGGCGCGGTGTCGATCAACCTCGTTCCGGGCGCGCAGTGCTGTAACAGCTCCGGCGCGACGATCGATCCGGCATAGAGGCAGACGGGACAACTGCCGAGCAGTCGGCTGCCGCGCAAGGTGATGAGGTCGGCAGCACCGGGGCCGGCACCGATGAAGTGAACGGTCATGCCGCATCTCCGCTGATGGCGATGGCGCAGGTGACAGCGCCGAGCACCGTGCGCGGCCCGAGCAGTTTTGCGCCTTTGCCGGCGACGGCAAGCGCCGAGGCTTCGGAAACTGACGGCGTGCCGGCATGCTCCTGCGATAGGTCGGAACGGCTGGTCGTAGATGCGGCTTTGAGTTCGTCCTGCCCGACAACGATTACCGGAAGGCGGAGTTCGCGTCCGGCGTCGAAGATTGCCGCCTCATCCTGCTTGAGAGACGCGGTCGCGAGGGCCGAAAGCGCGGGCAGGGCAAGCCCGTGCGCCTCCAGCGCGGTTTCTACCGCGGCAAGCACGTCCGTTGCGCTGACGCCTTTGCGGCTGCCGATGCCCGCGACCATCATGGCTTGACCCAACTCCATTGGGTAACCGGCATAGCCGGCCGCCACGCCTGCATCGAACCGACCGGCGAAGCACGGGATATAGCAATGCGGGTGAGCTGACCGCCGTGCGCGGCGTGACGGGAAAGCAGCAGCGCCTCCATCTCCAGGGTCACCGCATTGGCGACGAGGCGGCCGCCGGCAGGCAAGGCATCCATGGCTCCCTCCAGCACGCCGGCATCGCTGCCGCCGCCGCCGATGAAGATCGCCGCGGGCGTCTCCAGCCCGGCAAGAGCTTGCGGTGCCGAACCTTCGACGACGGTGAGACCGGGAACGCCGCAAGCCGCGGCGTTGCGTCGGATGCGCGCGGCGCGGGCCGGATCGGCCTCAACGGCGATCGCGCGCATGGAAGGATGGGCCAGCATCCATTCGATGCCGATGGAGCCCGATCCGGCGCCGATGTCCCACAGCAGTTCGCCGCGCCTTGGCGCGAGAGCGGACAGGGTGACGGCGCGCACTTCGCGCTTGGTGATCTGGCCGTCATGCTCGAACAGATGATCGGCAAGTCCCGCTGTCAGCGGCACGATGCGCGCTTGCGAAGTCGATTCAACTTCGATCGCGAGCACGTTGAGTGGGTTGATCTTTTCGAGGTCGAAGGCGCCGGCGCTCGCCGAGCGCAGCCCTCCGTTCGGTCCGCCCAGCGCCTCCAGCACCGTCAGCCGCGAAGCGCCGAAGCCGAGCTCGGTCATAAGACGGGCAATCGCTGTTGGCGCATCGCTGTCCGAGGTCAGCGCGAGAATGCGGGTGCAAGGATGCAGCAACGGCCGGATCAGGTCGAGTGAGCGGCCGTGCAGCGAAATGGTCTCGACGTCCTGCAACGCCCAGGCCAGGCGTGAGGCGGCCAGCGAAAAGGCCGAGGGCGCGGGGATCACCCGCATATCCTCTGCCGCGACCTTGCGGGCGAGGGTGACTCCGACACCGTGGAAGAGGGGATCGCCGGAGGCCAGCACGCAGACGCGTCTGCCGGAGAGCGCCAGCACGCCGCGCATCTCGGCATCGAAAGGTGTCGGCCAGGCGCGCGCTTCACCTTTGGCGAGCGACGCGACGAGGGCAAGGTGGCGCTTGCCGCCGAAGACGAATTCGGCCTCCGCGATCAACCGCTTGGCCTCGTCGCCGAGAGCCGCTACACCGTCCTCGCCGATGCCGATGATCGTGAGCCACTTTGAGGTGAGCTTGGCGCCGCGCGGAGCTTCAGCAGGCATAATGACCCACCGCATACTGATCCTCGGCGGAACCACCGAAGCCCGGCAAATGGCCGGAAAGCTGGCCGCGCGCGCGGATATTTCGGTCATGCTGTCGCTGGCCGGCCGCACCGAAAACCCGGCCGCGCAGGGGGTGCCGGTGCGGGTCGGCGGCTTCGGCGGTGCCGGCGGGCTGGCGGCGTATCTCCGCCAGAACAAGATCGACCTGCTGATCGACGCCACGCATCCCTATGCGGCGCGAATCTCCGCCAATGCGGCGGAAGCAGCGCGCATGACCGGCGTGCCTATCGTTGCGCTCAGGCGTCCCGGATGGGAGGCGGTCGAAGGTGATCGCTGGATGTTGGTCGACACCGTTGCCAGCGCGGTGACGGCTTTGGGACCGGTGCCGCGCCGCGTGTTCCTGGCGCTCGGGCGACAGGAGGTCGCTGCCTTCAAGGCCGCTCCCCAGCATCATTATCTCATCCGCAGTGTCGACCCGGTCGAGCCCAGGCTCGCTGTGCCCGATGCGACCTATCTCTTGGCGCGCGGGCCGTTTCGGGAAGTCGACGAACATGCACTGCTTCTGCAACACCACATCGAAGTCGTTGTTTCCAAAAACAGCGGCGGCGAGGCGACCTACGGCAAGATCGCGGCGGCGCGAGCGCTGGGAATCGAGGTGGTGATGATCCGCAGGCCGGCGCTGCCGGACGTCACGTCGGCTGAGACCGTCGAATCTCTTGCCGCGATGGTCGATCATGTTCTGGTCGGTCATGTTCTTGGGCCCGCTGCCGAACGCGGCGTGTAGACCAGCGCGGCCTTGTCACCCCGCTTGATGATCCTGGTTTCCGGCGAGCCGATGATGATGCAGGTCGACATGTCGGCCTTCGCGGCATCGGCGTCGGCCAGCAGAAAAACCTCGATGCGCTCGTCGGGACGGCCGGCGGCACGGCCGAAGATCACCGGCGTGGTGCCGGGCAGGATCGCAGCAAGGCATTCGAAGGCGCGGCCTAGCTGCCATGGGCGCGCCTTGCTGATCGGGTTGTAGAGCGCGATTACGAAGCCAGCGCCGGCTGCCGCCAGCAGGCGTAGCTCGATCAGATCCCACGGCTTCAGATTGTCGGACAGGGAGATGGCGCAGAAATCATGGCCGAGCGGCGCGCCGATGCGGGCGGCGACGGCGAGCATGGCGGTGATACCGGGCACGATGGCGATGTCGACCGCGCGCCATTCGGGTGGGCCCGCCTCCATCGCCTCGCAGACGGCCGCGGCCATGGCGAAGACGCCGGGATCGCCGCCCGACACGACGGCGACATCGTGGCCTTCCGCAGCCTTGAGCAGCGCGTCCCTGGAGCGCGCGAGTTCCTCGCGATTGTCGGAAGCGACGCGAATCTGGTCGGGGCGCAGATCGAGCCGGTCGAGATAGGGTTTATAGCCGTAGAAGAATTTTGCCTCGGCAACGGCGCGGGTTGCCTCCGGCGTCACCTGGTCGGCGTTGCCGGGCCCGAGGCCGATGACAGTGAGGCGGCCGCTCATGCTTCGGCTTTCAATGCGCTTGGCCGGCCCGACCAGCCGGCCACCAGCACGATGGCGAAATAAGGCGCCTGGTCGTCCTTTTTATCGGCCAGCCGCATCGAGACGCCGCCCGGCATGGTGCCGCGCTCGACATAGATGGCCCGCGCCAGCTTGTCGGTTGCCTCCAGCGCGCGCCTGATCTTGGGCAGGTTGCGGCCGACCTTCATGATCACCGCAGCGTCGGTATCGGCGAGGCGACGCGTCAGCTCGAATTCGCTCATGGTGCCCGGCAGCACCGTCAGCACGTCGTCACCCTGGACGATAGGCAGGCCGGTCGCCGACCAGCAGCCGGACATGGCGGTGACGCCGGGAATGACTTCGCTCGGAAAGCGGTGCGCCAGCCGGACATGAAGATGCATGTAGGAGCCGTAGAAAAGCGGGTCGCCTTCCGAAAGCACAGCGACCATCCTGCCGGCGCTGAGGTGCGCGGCGACCTTTTCGGCCGATTGCTCGTAGAAATCGGTTATCTGCGAGCGGTAATCGCTGTGGTCCTTGTCGATCTCGGTCGTCACCGGGTAGAGCAGCGGCAGTTCGATCAGATCAGGGCGAAAATGCGCGCCGACAATGGCGCGCGCATTGCTGTTGTTGCCGCGCTTGGCGAAATGCGCGACGACATCGGCCTCGGCGAGCGCGCGCGCTGCCTTCAGCGTCAAGAGTTCCGGGTCGCCGGGTCCGGTGCCGACGCCGACAAGCCTGCCTTTTGCAATCGTATTCATAGGCCCGGCCTCGCCAATGCATTGAGTGCGGCGGCGGTCATGGCGCTGCCGCCCAGCCGGCCGCGCACGATGGCGTAAGGCACGCCATAGGAATTTTCGGCCAGCGCATCCTTCGATTCGGCGGCACCGACAAACCCGACCGGCATGCCGATGATCGCCGCCGGCTTCGGCGCGCCGTCGCGCAGCTTTTCCAGCAGATAGAAAAGGGCTGTCGGCGCATTGCCGATGGCGACGACCGAACCGGCCATGCGCTCGCCCCACAGGTCGATCGCGGCGGCCGAGCGGGTGTTGCCGATCTTTTTCGCGATGTCGGCGGTCCGCGGATCGCGCAGCGTGCAGATCACCTCATTGCCGGCCGGCAGCCGGGCGCGCGTGACGCCATGCGAGACCATCTGCGCATCGCAGAAGATCGGCGCGCCGGCCGCCAGCGCCGTGCGCGCGGCGGCGACGAAATCGCTCGAGAAAACGAAGTGCCTGCAAGCATCGACCTGGCCGCAGGCGTGGATCATGCGGATAGCGATTTCGGCCTCGGCTTCGGAAAAGCGCGAAAGGTCGGCCTCGGCGCGGATAATGGCGAAGGAGCGCTCGTAGATCGCCGTGCCATCATGGATGTAGTCGTAGGCGTTCTGGGCGGGCATGCTCATTCCTGTCGGTAGATTTCGGTGATGCCGGCCGCGCCGAGCCTTGCCAGGCAGGCGGCAGCAGTCTCGCCGGAATGTCGTGCGCTGCGGATCGCCGCTGCAACGCGGCCGATGCCGTGCGCGGCGTCGTAGCCCGGCCTGTATCCGGCGGGCAATGCCTTTGCCGTCCCGTCCACGACAAGTCCGGCTCCGTTTTCGCCACCGACCAGGGTCAGCGCCGCCGGACCGGGATGGGCACAGCCCTTGGCGCAGCCGGAGATGTGCAGCGTCAGCGAGGAATCAAGGATGTCGCGGTTTTCTGTAGCGATGATCTCGGCGATGTCGCGGGTGGCGATCCGGCCGGAGGCGCAGGCGGGTGCGCCGGGGCAGGTGGCGATCCTGGTGCGCGGATCGGCTCCGTCGGTGACAAAGCCGAGGGCTGCGGCGGTTTTCTGGAGTGAAAGACATGCGGCTGGGGAGAGGCCAAGCAAAAGCAGCGCGCGACCCGGCGCCAGGCGGATTTCGGTGGTGCCGAGGGTGAGGGCGTATTGGGTGAGATTGATAAGTTTTTGCGCTGGTATGCTGCCGAACGGCAGACCGATGCCGAGGGAGGTACTGCCGGCTGCCAGATCGAAAACTCCGATGGGCCGGCGATCCTTCGCGCCCCCCTCTGTCCTGCCGGACATCTCCCCCTCTAGGGGGGAGATTGCGCCTTCGTCTCCGATTTCGCCAATCGCCGAAGGTGCTGGGGGGAAGCCGCCGGCGAAGCTGCCGATCTCCCCCCTTGTGGGGGAGATGTCCGGCAGGACAGAGGGGGGCGCGACGGATCGCCAACTTGCGAGAGATCTCAGCTGCCTCGCCGTCAAATCCCGCGCATGGGCATCGCGGCCCTTTTCGGCAACCATCCTGAGAATGGCGACGGCGATGTCACAAGCCGCATCTTCCTCGGACATCGCCAGCGGCGTGGCACCCTGCGCATCTCCGGCGAGCGATACCCGCCACTTAATTCCGTCGGCGGCCCGCACCCCGACCAGCCTGACATCGGCCGTAACCGCATCCATCGTCAGTTGCCCGCGGCCGTCAACAATCACCGACACCTTCGGGCCAAGGCGTTGCGTAACACCGGCGTCCTCAATTGCCGCCCGAATCCGCTGCGCCATTGGGCGCGGGTCGGCTATCTCCTCCTGGTCGAGCCCGGCCAGCGGGCCGGTCTCGACCGGCACGCCGGTGCGCACCGCGATGCCGAGCACATCGACCTCCATCGCCAGCAGCCGCGCGCTTGCCGGCGTCAGGCCGCGGATCTGCAGGCTGCCGCGGGCGGTCACTTCCATGATACCGTTGCCATGGCGCAAGGCGGATTCGCAGAGTCCGATCCACGATTTCGGCAACAGTCCTCCAGCGACCGGATTGAGCCGCACCAGCAGCCCGTCGCCGGTCTGCATCGGCGCGGACAAGGCAGGGCAGGCGCCACGGAGCGAGAAAGCGTTCATGCCGCCACTCCCAGCGCTTGCGCTTCGGCAATCAGTGCGGCGAGATCGCCATCGATCGAATTGCGCAGCGGATGCCAGAGCCCGCGCCGCCGTGCCGACAGCAAACGCTCGGCGATCACCTTCGCCGCCGCCGGGTTCTCGCGCAGGATGAAGGCGCGCACCACGGGGTCGCCAAGATAGGCGTCGTGCACCGCCTCGATCAGCGTGCCCGATATGGCATGGGTAGTCTCGGCAAAGCCGACCAGCCGGTCGACCGTCTCGGCGAATTCCGAGGCGCCGCGCGGCCCGTGCCGCAGCTGGCCGGCGATGAAGCGCGGGTTGACCGCGCGGGCGCGAACTACCCGGGATACGGCCTCACTGATCGAGCGCGGCTTCGGCTTTTGCGGGTCCGTGGTGTCGAGCACGATCACGTCGGCGTTCTTGCCGAGCGCGGCAAGCGCTGCCGAAAAGCCGCCGATGAAGGCGACGTCGGCCGAGCCTTCGAGGATGTCGCGGCCGGGGTCGTCGCCGGTATGAACCAGAAGGTCGGCCTCGGCGAGGCGATCCTCGAACGCGCCGGGCGCCGAAATGCCTTTGCCCTCGGAGCCGCCATAGGCGTGCGAGGTGGCGGCGAGATAGGTGCGGCCGATCTCTTCGCGCGCGGCCCAGTCGCCGCTCGACAACAAGTCCTCGACGCCCGCGCCGTAAGTGCCCGGCGAGGTGCCGAAAATGCGCGGGCTGATCTTGCCGTCGATGCGGGTCCTAGCGGCGAGCGGGTTTTCCGAATCATCCTCGTCGCGGGTCGCCACCGCGTTGGCCGCGGCGTCGATCAGCGCGATCTGGGTCGGGAACATGTCGCGGAACAGGCCCGATATGCGCCAGATGACATCGATGCGCGGACGGCCGAGTGTTGCCGGCGGCAGCACATCTATGCCGGTGATGCGGCCGGTGGCGGAATCCCATTGCGGCCGGCAGCCCATCAGCGCCAGGCCTTGCGCGATCTCCTCACCGCCGGTGCGCAGCGAGGCCGAGCCCCACAGGTCGATGACCAGCGAGCGCGGCCAGTCGCCATGCGATTGCATGTAGCTGCGGACCACTTCTTCCGCTGCCACCTTGCCCAGATCATAGGCGGTCGGCGTCGGCATGGTGCGCGGGTCGGCGGTAAACAAATTGCGGCCGGTGGGCAGCACATCGCTCCGGCCACGCGCCGGCGCACCGGCCGGACCGGCAGCGACGTGGCGGCCGTCGAGGGCGGCAAGCAGCGCGGTTTTTTCAGCTGCCGCGCTTTGCCGCCGCAACGGATCAGCCTCGCCTTCCGGCGAGCGGCCGTAAATGTGCAGGCCGTCCTTGATGGCGAAATCCTTGAGATCGCAGAGCCAGGCGTCGATGCGGCGCAGCGCTTCGTCGGGGACGTCGGTTTGGGCAACCCCGGCTTCCGAGGCGAGGCCGGTCTTTTCCGCCGTCTCGACGATCAGCTTCGCCAGGCGGTCGCGGCGGCGGCGGTCGAGCCCGTCGGCCTGGGCATATTCGTCAACCAGTCGTTCAAGCCGGTGCTGGTTTTCGTCCAGCCCGGCGCCGGTCAGCGGCGGCGGCAGATGGCCGAGCGTGACGGCGGCAATGCGCCGCTTGGCCTGCGCTGCCTCTCCCGGGTTGGAGACGATGAAGGGATAGATGACGGGCAGGGGACCGGTGACTATCTCGGGAAAGCAGTTTTTGCTGAGCGCCACGGTCTTGCCGGGCAGCCACTCCAGCGTGCCATGGGCGCCGACATGGACAATTGCATGGATGCCGAGCGACTTGCGCAGCCAGAGCCCAAAGGCGACCAGCGCATGGCGCGGCGGCAGCGTCGGGTCGTGATAGTCGGCGCGGCGGTCGGCTGAGCGCCCGCGGTCAGGGGCGAGTGCCACGGTGACGTTGCCGAAGGTGGCTGTGCGGAAGGCGAATTGTTTTTCGCTGACCAGCAGCGAAGGTTGGCGTTCTGTCGCGCCCCCCTCTGTCCTGCCGGACATCTCCCCCTCAAGGGGGGAGATTGCGCTGTTGTCTCTACTTTCGCCAATTACCGAGGGCCTTAAGGGAGAGCCGGTGGCGGAACTGCTAATCTCCCCCCTTGAGGGGGAGATGTCCGGCAGGACAGAGGGGGGTGCCTCGCACAAACCTGTCTCATCTTCTGGATTTCCCCATGCGGCTTCCACCGCAGCGATGGCCGACGGCGGCAATTCCGTCGAGAAGGTCAAATACTCCTTCAATGCCAGCCCTTGGCTGTCCTTTTCCAACGCATCCAGCAACTCGCGCGGCGTTTGTGGAATGCTTTCAACGGCGTAGCCCTGTTCGCTGAGGTCGCGCAGCATTGCCAGCACGCTGGACGGCACGTCGAGACCAACCGCGTAGCCGGTGCGACCGGGGGCGCTCGGATAGTCGGGGATCAGGATGGCGAGCTTGCGCTCCGCACGCGGCGTCCGCTGCAGGCGCACGAAGGCCTCGACACGGTTCGCCACTTGCGCCACGCGGTCGGGCTCAGGCCGGTTGGCGAAGGCGCGGAAGGCCAGCGCCGGGTCGGTTTCGCTTTCGCCCTTGAATGAAATGGCGCCGGCCAGGATGCGGCCGTCGAGCTCGGGCAGGACGACATGCATGGCAAGGTCGGCGGGCGCCAGGCCGCGCTGATTGGTTTGCCAGATGTCGCGGCGGGTGGTTGCGACGATGACCTGGAACACCGGCACGCCGGCGCGGTCGAACAGGGTTTCAACGCCGGGCTCGGCACCCGAGGCGAAAGCTGTGGCGGTGATGATGGCGGCAGGCTTCAGGGTTGCGAGCGCGGTTTCGACAAAGGCGAGCGACGCCGGGTCCTTGAGGCTGGAGACGAACATAGGCACGGGAACCATGCCGCGGTGGCGCAGGGCTTCGAAAAGCGCGTCGATGGGCGCGACATCGGCCGCGAGCAGCATCGAACGGTAGAAGAGAATTGGCACGACGTCCCCCTCCCCCTCGAGGGGAGGGTGGCCCGCACGGCCGGGTGGGGTCGTCACGGCAGTGGTCGACGTTTTGTGTAGGCGCGCTTCGGAGAGGATCCCGCCCCCGGCCTGCGGCCGGACCCTCCTCTCGAGGAGGAGGGGGACGCCGCGTTCTGCGACCCCCAGTCCCGGCTCGTAAAATCCCGCCTTTGGCACGCTGACAGGTTCGGCTACAGCCGCACCCGATCCAGCGAGACTTGCCAGCCTCTGCACCAGCGCCGTCATATTTGCCGGTCCGCCCTCGCGGAAATAGCCAAGCAGGCCGTCCAACTCCTCGCGCGGCAGCGTCGAGCCTTCGATCAGCCGCAAATCCTCGTCGTGGCTCTCGCCCGGCAGCAGCGCCAGCTTGATACCGCGATTTCGCGCGATAGCGGCGAGCTGGTCGCAGCCATAGCGCCACCAGTCATAGCCGCCGAGGATGCGGACCAGAATGACCTTGGCGTGGCGGGCGACGCTGTCGATCCACAGGTCGACGGACATCGGATGGCGCAGGTCGCGCAAGGCGGCGAGCCGCATCGACGGCAGGCGGTGCGCATCTGCCCTCCACGCCGCCGCCAGCCCGGCCAGGTCGCTGTCGGTGAAGGACAGCGCCACGACATCCGCAGGCGTTTGCCTGAGATCGACAGGCTCGGCGAGATCGTCGAGCGAGGCGGATGTGGTGGTGAGGATGTGCATCGCGGCTCGTACCTGGGGTCAGCCGGCGAGGATACGCTCGATGGCCGGGCGGTTCAGCCCTTTCAGGCCGATGACGACCAGGCGCGAGCGGCGGTCGTCTTCAGCGGTCCAGGCGCGGTCGTAATAGTGGTTGACGCGCGGACCGACGGCCTGCAGCAGGAGCCGCATCGGCTTGCCGCCGACTTCGACGAAACCCTTGACGCGCAACACGTTTTCTTCCTCCGCCGCCGTGGCGACCCGTTGTGCGAGCTCGTCCGGGTTGGACACAGACGCGATGTCGATGACGAACGAGTCAAAATCGTCATGTTCGTGGTCGAGCTCGTCGTCGTGGTGGGTCTTGCGGTTCTCGATGTCGTCCTCGACGGCGAGGCCGAGGCCGAGCAGCACCGACGGGTCGACCTTGCCTTGCGAAGTCGGTACGATCTTCACCGCCCGCGCAACGTGCTTGCCGATGACGGCATTGGCACGGGCCGAGCCGGCTGCGTCCATCAGGTCGCTCTTCGACAGGATGATCAGGTCGGCGCAGGCGAGCTGGTCTTCGAACACTTCCTCGACCGGATCGTCATGGTCGAGCGTCTCGTCCTGCGCGCGCTGGGCCTGCAGGGCGTCCATGTCGTTGGCTACGCGGCCATCAGCCAGCGCCGGTCCGTCGACCACGGCAATGACGCCGTCCACCGTCACGCGGCTTTTCACCGACGGCCACTGGAAGGCCTGGACCAGCGGCTTGGGCAAAGCGAGGCCGGATGTCTCGATCAGGATGTGGTCGACCCTCGGCGTCAGCGACAGGATCTGGTCCAGCGCCGGTACGAAATCATCGGCGACGGTGCAGCAGATGCAACCATTGGCCAGCTCGACGATGTTTTCCTCGGGGCAGGTGTCGATGGCGCAGCCCTTCAGAATCTCGCCGTCGATGCCGATGTCGCCGAACTCGTTGACGATGATGGCCAGGCGCTTGCCTTTGGCGTTTTCGAGCAAATGGCGGATCAACGTCGTCTTGCCGGCGCCGAGAAAGCCGGTGACCACGGTGCAGGAAACGCGTGAAAGGGAGGCAGCGGTCATGTCAGGTCCTTCAAAAGGTCGAGGGGAGGGATGCGGGCAACAAGGCCGCGCTTCAGGCAATCGGGACGGCCGCGCCAAGGAATGAGCCCATCCGTCGAGGTGGCAAACAGCTTTGCCCCGGTGACGAGATCGGCGCCGCTGGTCGTGGTCAGATCACCGAAGACGTAACTCCAGCAGCCGTCGCGCAGCATGGCCGCGCTGAGCCGGCGCTTGCAATTGCCGAGGCATTCGACGGTGCGGATTTTGATGTTTTCGCTGGAAGCGGCGCGGCGCGTGTCCTCTGCGAGCAGTTCGCCGGCGCGCGGATGAGCGTCCGAACCGGTCTCGTCACGGCATGACGAGCAGACGATGACGGTAACGCCGGCCGGGGAATCACCAAGGCCGGACAATAAATCCGCTGTCTCAGCCGGAAAACTGCTGTCGCGTTCCAAATCAGGCTCCTTGCCCGGAAAACCCGCCAGGCGATCGGATTCTTATGTCCTAGACGGCAGGTCTCCTGGCTCGCGGGTCATCGCCTGGGTGCCGCCTTCCCGGGAACATCCCAGTGGTTTTCGGCCTTGGCTCGTCGCTTACAGTTGCGGGGACAGCCGCGGATTTGAAATCGAGATTTCGCACCGCATTCCCTCTTGGCCCTTGCCGTTGCGGGCAGGGGACCGTCTGGAACGGATTTAGGCTTGTGGGGGCAGTCGTGTCAACGCACGTCTATGGCGCGGCGATATCCGCGAGCGGCCGGCCGAGGTCGCCGGCAGCGGTCACCTCGATGCGTTCCAGGCCGAGCCAGCCCTGCATCTGCTTCAATTCTTCGAAAAGCTCGGCTGCGGTTTGCAGCGAGGCGCCGGGCTCCGCATAGGCGGCATGAACGCGCAGTACGCCGGCCGGGCGGTCGGCCCTGAGGTCAACGCGCCCGACGATGCTGTCGCCGAGCAGGAATGGCAGCACATAATAGCCATACCGGCGCTTTTCGGCCGGCGTGTAGATCTCGATGCGGTAGTGGAAATCGAACAACCGCTCGGTGCGCGACCGCTCGAAGACGACAGGATCGAACGGCGCGAGCAAGGCGCGCGCCTCGATCTTGCGCGGCAAACGGGCGTCCTTGTGGAGATAGGCTGTTTTGTTCCAGCCTTCGACGCTCACCGGCAACAGGTCGCCGGCCTCGACCAACTCCTCGATGCGGCCCTTGATGTCGGCGGGCGAGAGGCGGAAATAGTCGCGCAGGTCTCCTGCCGTGGCGATGCCGTGGGCGCGGGCCGAGATGCGCAGCAATTCGCGGTGAGCGTCTTCGGTGGAGGGCGTTGGCAGACTCAGTATTGTTGGCGGCAGCACGCGCTCCGGCAGATCGTAGAACCGTTCGAAGCCGCGGCGATGCGCCGTGGTGATGCGGCCGGCCCAGAACAGCCATTCGAAGGCGTGCTTGGCATGGCTCCAGCCCCACCAGCCGCCCGAACCCTTCTGCCCTTCGAAAGCCGACGCCGCGATCGGGCCTCGTTCGGCGACCTCGCGATAGATGTCTTCGATATAGGCGGCGTGCTCGCGGCCCCATTTGGCCAATCCGCTGTACATTTCGTCGCCGCACTCGGCCCGCTGCATGCGCCAGCGCATCAACGGATAGGTCTCGACCGGCAAGAAGGAGGCTTCGTGCGCCCAATATTCGAAGACCATGCGCTTGCGCGTTACGGCGGCGTCGTCGAGCAGCGCCAGCTTGTAGGGGCCAAGCCGCGAATAGAGCGGCATATAGTGGGCGCGCACCACGGCGCTGACGGAATCGATCTGCAGCAGGCCGGTACGGGCAAGCACGCGGGCCAGATGCCGGCGGTCAGGCGTGCCGGTGGGTCGCGGGTCATTGAATCCCTGTGCCGCGAGCGCGATGCGGCGGGCCGTGGCAAGCGAGATTTTTTCCTTCATGAAGGCGGCATCCGGAGGATTTTAGACAGAGAAAATGACCTGCGATTCCGTGCCATGCTAGCAGGGTTTTGGCGGCATCCATGTCAGGAGAGAAAAGTGGAGTAAAAAGTGAAGGAAATCAAACAGGAGCGGATCGGACCAGTTTTCCCGGATATGCCGTCCAGCACCGCGATTTGAACAAGGTTTGACTTGCTTCGCCGAAAGCGCTGCGCTAACCCTCGCCGCGTTGCAGCATAGAGCCCCCTTAAAACGGTTCAGTGGTTAAACTGTCACGCTTCCGCAAGTGGGTCCGGTGCTGTAATCAGAGTGGATTGGCCGCCAACGGAAACTGCAGCATGAACGCACTTTTAGGTTCGTACCTGCCCATCGTCCTGTTCATCGGCGTGGCGCTGATCGTCGGGCTGGCGCTGCTCGCTGCACCGTTCCTGGTGGCCTACCGCAACCCCGATCCGGAAAAGCTTTCCGCCTATGAGTGCGGCTTCAACTCGTTCGACGACGCCCGCATGAAGTTCGATATCCGCTTCTACCTGGTGTCGATCCTGTTCATCATCTTCGATCTGGAGGTGGCCTTCCTGTTTCCTTGGGCGGTGTCGTTCAGCCAGATCGGCATGCTCGGTTTCTGGTCGATGATGGTGTTTTTGGCGGTGCTGACCATCGGCTTTGCCTATGAATGGAAAAAAGGAGCGCTGGAATGGGATTGAACGACAGTTCCGGTACGCTCGTCGCGCCGAAGCCCAAGGGCCTCATCGACCCCAACACCGGCAGGCCGGTCGGGTCCGACGATCCATTCTTCCTGGAGATCAACAACGAGCTCGCCGACAAGGGCTTTCTCGTCACCTCGACCGAGGCGCTGATCACCTGGGCGCGCAGCGGCTCGCTGATGTTCATGACGTTTGGCCTCGCCTGCTGCGCCGTCGAGATGATCCATACGTCGATGCCGCGCTATGACTCGGAGAGGTTCGGTGTCGCGCCGCGCGCGTCCCCGCGCCAGTCCGACATCATGATCGTCGCCGGCACGCTGACCAACAAGATGGCGCCGGCGCTGCGCAAGGTCTACGATCAGATGCCGGAGCCGCGCTACGTCATCTCGATGGGCTCTTGCGCCAATGGCGGCGGCTATTATCATTATTCCTATTCGGTGGTGCGCGGCTGCGACCGCATCGTGCCGGTCGACATCTACGTGCCCGGCTGTCCGCCGAGCGCCGAAGCGCTGCTCTACGGCATCCTTCTGCTGCAGAAGAAGATCCGCCGCACCGGCACGATCGAGCGGTGAGCGGCATGACCCAGGCGTTGAATGACCTCTCGACCTATCTCGGCGAGAAGCTGATCGGCCGGATCGGCGCGGCGGTGCTCGCCTATGGCGAACTCACTATCTCGGTCGAGCCGCGCGACCTGATCGAGGTGGTGACCTTCCTGCGCGACGACCCGAAATGCCAGTTCATTTCGATCATCGACGTTTGCGGCGCCGATTATCCGTCACGGGCAAAGCGCTTCGACGTCGTCTATCACCTGCTGTCGCCGAAGCAGAATATCCGCATCCGGCTCAAGGTCCAGGCCGACGAAGAGACGCTCGTGCCGTCGATCACCGGGATATATCCCGGCGCCGACTGGTTCGAGCGCGAGACCTACGATCTCTACGGCGTGCTGTTTTCGGGCCATCCCGATCTGCGGCGGATCCTGACCGACTACGGCTTTGAAGGCCATCCGCTGCGCAAGGACTTTCCGCTGACCGGCTTCGTCGAGGTGCGTTACGACGACGAAGCCAAGCGCGTCATCTACGAGCCGGTGGAGCTCAAGCAGGAATTCCGCAATTTCGATTTTCTGTCTCCGTGGGAAGGTACGGATTACGTGCTTCCAGGCGACGAAAAGGCGAAACAATGATAAAAATATCACGGCATTGGCTTCCGATCGTGATCGTATCGTTTTTCGCGCTGTTGGCCGGTGACTTGACGGGTCGAGCGGATAGCATTCCTGACGGCAATTTTGAGTCTAAGCTGCAAAAATATGATCCCAAAGCGGTCAGCGCTGCCTTGCGCTATGTTCGAAATTTCAACATGAACGCAAATTTCAAAGCGATGGCGCCCGCCTTGCGGCAGCAAACGATAGCTGAATTGAAAGGAGCCAATCCCTCGATTTCAGACAGCGATGCGGGTGAGTTTGCTGATGACTTCATCAAGCGAGCATTGCTGGATAACTCGGAGACTCTAGAGCATCTGACGGCGTTGATGCTGCTGGAAGCCTTCGATCCCGATGAAGTGGAGGCGATGGATGACTTTTACGCGTCGCCGATGGGGTCGCGTATTTTGGCAAAGACGCCGGCCTATATGGCCAAACTGCCGTATCTGGCCGAGTACTTCCAAAAAACCATCGTCCCTGAGGCACTCCGGCAGACACAAGCTGCCCTGAAGGCACAGGGTAAGGACATCAAAATCTGATTTGTTGAGGATCGAAGCTCCGGTACTGGGGCAATGAGTATATAGAAAAAATGGCTGAAACCTCCGTCCGCAATTTCAACATTAATTTTGGCCCTCAACACCCTGCGGCGCATGGCGTTTTGCGCCTTGTGCTGGAGCTCGACGGCGAAGTCGTCGATCGCGTCGATCCGCATATCGGTCTGTTGCATCGCGGCACGGAAAAGCTGATCGAGGCCAAGACTTATCTGCAGGCCGTGCCCTATCTCGACCGGCTCGATTATTGCGCGCCGATGAACCAGGAGCATGCCTTTGCGCTTGCCGCGGAGCGGCTGCTCGGTATCGAGGTGCCGAAGCGGGGCCAGTTGATCCGAGTTCTCTATTCGGAAATCGGCCGCATCATGTCGCATATCCTCAACGTGACGACGCAGGCGATGGATGTCGGCGCGCTGACGCCGCCGCTGTGGGGCTTCGTCGAGCGCGAAAAGCTGATGGTGTTCTATGAGCGCGCCTCGGGCTCGCGCATGCATGCTGCCTATTTCCGCCCCGGGGGCGTCCATCAGGATCTGCCGCAGAAGCTGATCGAGGACATCGGCAAGTGGATCGACCCATTCCTGAAATCGGTCGACGATCTCGACGCGCTTTTGACCGGCAACCGTATCTTCAAGCAGCGCAATGTCGACATCGCGACGGTGTCTCTGGCCGACGCATGGGCCTGGGGTTTTTCCGGCGTCATGGTGCGCGGCTCGGGCGCGCCGTGGGACCTGCGCAAATCGCAGCCCTACGAATGCTATGCCGAGCTGGATTTCGACATTCCGATCGGCAAGAACGGCGACTGTTTCGACCGTTATCTGGTACGCATGGAAGAGATGCGGCAGTCGGCGAAAATCATGCGCCAGTGCGTCGACCTGTTGCTCGGCAAGGAAGGCAGCGGGCCGGTGTCTAACCTCGACGGCAAGGTGGTGCCGCCGAAGCGCGCGGCGATGAAGCGCTCGATGGAAGCGCTGATCCATCACTTCAAGCTCTACACCGAAGGCTACCGCGTGCCGGCCGGCGAGGTCTATGCGGCGGTCGAGGCGCCGAAAGGTGAGTTCGGCGTCTATCTGGTCTCCGACGGCACCAACAAACCCTATCGCTGCAAGCTGCGCGCGCCCGGCTTCGCGCACCTCCAGGCCATGGACTTTTTGTGTCGCGGCCACATGTTGGCCGACGTCACCGCCGTTCTCGGCTCCCTCGACATCGTGTTTGGTGAGGTGGATCGGTAGCAATGAACGCGCTTGTCACCGCAGCGGTTCTGACCATGGCGGCCCAAGTTCCTGCTTGGGCCCCGGATGGTCGATTGCTTTCGCGAGACCTGCTCAAGATCGGGTTTGAGCTGGTCTCGGAGGGCGACTTGCTGATGGGGCGTACATACGAGAGGCATGCGCCGATGGATGACGGGATGGGTTTTCATTCTCTTCCGTGTCCGATCGAGTCGTTTGTTGCCCAAGTGCCCAGCCGGCCGAGGCCTTACTGTGTCTCTTGGGTTGACGATCGTTATGATGAATACATCCGTCTGAAGCGCGGTAAGGAAGAGTTTGTATGCGTGTTAGGGCAATCTGAGAACTGCTATCGCGTCTCCAGTTCGGTTCAATAAGAAAACATAAAAGCGAAACTCCATGTCAGTCCGCCGTCTCGCAGAAGCCAGCCTCCAGCCAGCCTCCTTCGCCTTCAACCGGGCGAATGCGGCGGCGGCGAAGCAGTGGATCAAGAAATATCCGAAGGGGCGCGAGCAATCCGCGATTATCCCCTTGCTCATGCTGGCGCAGGAGCAGGAAGGCTGGGTGACCAAGGCGGCGATCGAAACGATCTCCGACATGCTCGACATGCCCTATATCCGTGGGCTGGAAGTCGCCACCTTCTATACGCAGTACCAGCTCAATCCGGTCGGTACCCGCGCGCATATCCAGGTCTGCGGCACCACGCCCTGCATGCTGCGCGGCTCGGAAGCGCTGATGGATGTGTGCCGCTCGAAGATCCATCACGACCAGTTCCACACCAACGACAAGGGCACGCTGTCGTGGGAGGAGGTCGAGTGCCTCGGCGCCTGCGTCAACGCACCGATGGTGATGATATTCAAGGACACCTATGAGGATTTGACGCCGGAGCGGCTTGCCGAGATCATCGACCTCTATGACGCCGGCAAAGGTGCTTCGGTGACGCCAGGACCGCAAAACGGCCGCATCACCTCTGAGCCGGCCAGTGGCCTGACGACCCTCAAGAGCGAAAAGGCGATCCTCAAGGCGACCCGCGACCGGGAAACCAGGGCGGCGACCAAGGCCGCCAAGGATGCAGAGCCGGCGGCTGCCGCCGCAGCATCAGTTCCGCCAGCTGCTCCTGCCGCGCCGGCGCCGGTTGCGCCCTCGAATGCCAGCAAGCCGAAGACCGACGCGGTCGAGACCAACCCGGCGCTGAAATCGCCGTCGGCGACGAAAGTCGCGCCCGCGGCGGAAAGGGCGGCGAGCGTCGCAGCGCCTCTGCATTCGGCCGCCAATGCCAACAAGGCCGAACCGCAGGTCGAGGACGTCTCGAAACAGCGCAAGGGCCCCAAGAACAAGGCCGAGCCGGCGTCTGCTTTCAAAGCGCCGGAGGCCAAGGTCAAACCGGCGAAGGCTGCCGCCAAGGCGGCCAAGCCGTCGCCCGGAAACAGGAGCCGGCCGACCGGCAAGAAGCCGGTCTGAGGAACGAGCAATGCTTCAGGACAGAGACCGCATCTTCAACAACATCTACGGCCGCTTCGACAAGTCGCTGGCCGGCGCCATGGCGCGCGGCGCCTGGGACAACACGCCCGGCATCGTTGCCAAGGGGCGCGAGTGGATCGTCAACGAGATGAAGGCATCGGGCCTGCGCGGCCGCGGCGGCGCCGGTTTCCCGACCGGGCTCAAATGGTCGTTCATGCCCAAGCAAAGCGACGGCCGGCCGAGCTATCTCGTCGTCAATGCCGACGAATCCGAGCCCGGCACCTGCAAGGACCGCGACATACTGCGCCATGACCCGCACACGCTGGTCGAAGGCTGCCTGCTTGCCGGCTTCGCCATGGGCGCGGTCGCCGCCTACATCTATGTGCGCGGCGAGTTCATCCGCGAGCGCGAGGCGCTGCAACGCGCCATAGACGAGGCCTATGCGGCCAAGCTGATCGGCAAGAACAATACCTCCGGCTACGATTTCGACATCTACATGCACCATGGCGCCGGCGCCTATATCTGCGGCGAGGAAACGGCGCTGCTCGAAAGCCTCGAGGGCAAGAAGGGCCAGCCGCGGCTGAAGCCGCCATTTCCGGCCAATGTCGGCCTCTATGGCTGCCCGACGACGGTCAACAATGTCGAGTCCATCGCTGTCGCGCCGACCATCCTGCGCCGCGGTGCCGCCTGGTTCTCGTCCTTCGGTCGGCCCAACAATGTCGGCACCAAGCTGTTCTGCATCTCCGGCCACGTCAACAATCCGTGCACCGTCGAAGAGGCGATGTCGATCCCGTTCCGCGAACTGATCGAGACGCATTGCGGCGGCATTCGCGGCGGCTGGGACAACCTGCTGGCGGTCATTCCGGGCGGCGCCTCGGTGCCGCTGGTGCCGGCCGAGCAGATCATCGACGCGCCGATGGATTTCGACGCGCTGCGCGACCTGAAATCGGGCCTCGGCACGGCGGCTGTCATCGTCATGGACAAATCGACCGATATCGTGAAAGCGATCGCGCGGCTGTCCTATTTCTACAAGCACGAGAGCTGCGGCCAGTGCACGCCCTGCCGTGAGGGCACCGGCTGGATGTGGCGGGTGATGGAACGGCTGGTGCGCGGTGAGGCGCAGAAGCGCGAGATCGACATGCTGCTCGACGTGACGAAGCAGGTCGAGGGCCACACGATCTGTGCGCTGGGCGATGCGGCAGCATGGCCGATCCAGGGCCTGATGCGGCATTTCCGCGGCGAGGTGGAGCGGCGCATCGACGAGTTTTCGCGCAACGCACACCGCGCCGAACCGGTGCTGGCGGCGGCGGAATAGAAGAATTCAAAATGCGGGCGAATGTCCGAAACGAGGAAACGAGCGCGGGGCAGACGGAAACGACCAGGAGACCACCTATGTCGCTGTTTTCGACACCCGACGATTTTACGCCCGATATGGACCCGTTGTTGAAGATGAACCAGGATCTGACCAGGATGATGCCGAAGGAGATGGCCAATGCCGTCAATCTCCTGGCGCATCCTGTCGCGGGCGCGGCGGCGATGACGGCACTCGGCATCGGCCTTGCCAACCACGCCTTTGGTATCTGGATGGGCGTGCTTTCAGGCGCCGCTGAGACCTCGCAGCGGCTTTGGCAACCGGTCGCCGAGGATTTCGAGGCGCGAACGGAACGCTTTTCCGCAACCGGCAAAAGCTCCTCGACAAAGGCGCGCGCGGCGACCAAAACCCTGATTGCCGAGGCGCAGTCCTTTGCCAATGATGTGACCGACATTGCGACGAGCACCGCGGCGCGGAGCTTGGCGAATGCGAGCACCGTTGCAGCGGATGCGTCGGCCGGGCTGATGCCGGAGGATTTCAAGCAGCCCAAGCCGATGGATCGGCCAGCCGAGCCGGCCGACCTCAAGGCGATATCGGGCATCGGGCCGAAACTGGAAAAGGTGCTGAACGGCCTTGGCATCTGGACATACGCCCAGATCGCCGCGTGGACGCCGCAAGAGATCGCCTGGGTCGAAGATTACCTGTCGTTGAAGGGCCGCATCGGCCGTGACGGCTGGATCGGTCAGGCGGCCGCGTTGGCCGGGGACAAAAAGTGAATTCAACATCGTGCGCGGTCTCGGCTGCGCCCGGAAGGAAAGATTGCGGAACGTCCGCAGGGGTTTGAGGCGAAATGGCAAAGCTCAAGGTCGACGGGAAAGAGATCACTGTACCCGACCATTACACGCTGCTGCAGGCGGCCGAGGACGCCGGCGCGGAAGTGCCGCGCTTCTGCTTCCATGAGCGGCTGTCGATCGCCGGCAATTGCCGCATGTGCCTAATTGAGGTGAAAGGCGGCCCGCCCAAGCCGCAGGCGTCCTGCGCCATGGGCGTGCGCGACCTGCGCCCCGGCCCGAACGGCGAGCCGCCGGAAATCTTCACCAACACGCCGATGGTCAAGAAGGCGCGCGAAGGCGTGATGGAATTCCTGCTGATCAACCATCCGCTGGACTGCCCGATCTGCGACCAGGGCGGCGAGTGCGACCTGCAGGACCAGGCGATGGCGTTCGGAGTCGATTCCTCGCGCTACCATGAGAACAAGCGGGCGGTCGAAGACAAGTATATCGGGCCGCTGGTCAAGACGATCATGAACCGCTGCATCCATTGCACGCGCTGCGTCCGCTTTACCACCGAGATTGCCGGCATATCCGAGCTCGGCCTGATCGGCCGCGGCGAGGATGCCGAGATCACCACCTATCTCGAAAGCGCGATGACTTCGGAACTGCAGGGCAATGTCATCGACCTTTGCCCGGTCGGTGCGCTGACCTCCAAACCCTATGCCTTCCAGGCACGGCCGTGGGAACTGACCAAGACCGAATCCATCGACGTGATGGACGCCGTCGGCTCGGCGATCCGCGTCGATAGCCGGGGCCGCGAAGTGATGCGCATCCTGCCGCGTACCAACGAGGCGGTGAACGAGGAATGGATTTCCGACAAGACCCGCTTCATCTGGGACGGCTTGCGCACGCAGCGCCTCGACCGCCCTTATGTCCGCAAGGACGGCAGACTGGCCCCGGCAAGCTGGGCCGAGGCTTTTGCCGCGATCAAGGAAGCGGTGTCGAATGCGGCACCCGAAAAGATCGGTGCCATTGCCGGCGATCTTGCCGCCGTCGAGGAGATCTACGCGCTGAAGCTTCTGATGGCTTCGCTCGGCTCGAAGAACACCGACTGCCGCCAGGACGGCGCCGCACTCGATCCGTCGCTCGGCCGGGCGAGCTATGTGTTCAACCCGACCATCGAAGGCATCGAACAGGCCGATGCGGTGCTGATCATCGGCGCCAATCCGCGCTTCGAGGCATCCTTGCTCAACGCCCGCATCCGCAAGCGCTGGCGGGCCGGCAATCTGCCGGTCGGCGTCATCGGCGATGTCGGCGATACGCGCTATGATTACGAGCAGCTCGGCGCCGGGCCGGAATCGCTGAAGGATCTGGCCGACGGTAACGGCAAGTTCTTCCAGCTGCTGAAGAAGGCGACGCATCCGCTGATCATCGTCGGACAGGGTGCGCTGGCGCGTCCGGACGGGGCGGCCGTGCTCGGCCAGGCGGCGAAGCTCGCCGTCGCCGTCAACGCCGCCAGGGCCGACTGGAACGGCTTTGCCGTGCTGCACACCGCCGCGGCACGCGTCGGCGGCCTCGATGTCGGCTTTGTGCCGGGCAAGGGCGGCAGGAACGTCGCCGGCATGCTGGGCGAGACCGATGTGCTGTTCCTGCTCGGCGCCGACGAAATCGATATGGCCAAGACCGGCGGCGCTTTCGTCGTCTATATCGGCACGCATGGCGACAAGGGCGCACACCGCGCCAACGTCATCCTGCCGGGTGCCGCCTATACCGAGAAGTCGGGCACCTTCGTCAACACCGAAGGCCGCGTGCAGCAGACCAACCGGGCCGGCTTCGCGCCGGGCGAGGCGCGCGAGGACTGGGCGATCGTTCGGGCACTGTCGGATGTGCTCGGCAAGAAGCTGCCGTTCGATTCGCTGCCGCAGCTGCGCGCTAAGCTCTATGCGGAATACCCGCATCTTGCCCGCATCGACCATGTCGCGGCCGGCGACCCGGCCGACATCGCCAGGGTTGCCAAGCTCGGCGGGCGGCTGAACAAGGGCACCTTCACCTCGCCGGTCAAGGATTTCTACCTGACCAACCCGATCGCGCGGGCTTCCGCGGTGATGGCGGAGTGCTCGGCTTTGGCGAAGAACGGCTTCAGGCAGGCGGCGGAGTAGACATGGACACCTTCTTCTCCTTCTACGTGCTGCCGGCGCTGCTGATCCTTTTGAAGTCGGTCGTGCTGATCGTCGTGCTTTTGATCTTCGTCGCCTATGTGCTTTACGCCGACCGCAAGATCTGGGCGGCGGTGCAATTGCGCCGCGGACCGAATGTCGTCGGCCCGTGGGGCACGCTGCAGGCCTTCGCCGACCTTTTGAAATTCGTCTTCAAGGAGCCGGTGATCCCGTCCGGCGCCAACAAGGGCGTTTTCCTGCTGGCGCCCTTGGTGTCGGCGGTGCTGGCGATCTCTGCCTGGGCGGTCATACCGGTCAATGAAGGCTGGGCGATCGCCAACGTCAATGTCGGCATCCTCTATGTCTTCGCCATCTCCTCGCTCGAGGTCTATGGCGTCATCATGGGCGGCTGGGCGTCCAATTCGAAATACCCTTTCCTCGGCGCGCTGCGCTCGGCGGCGCAGATGGTGTCCTACGAAGTCTCCATCGGTTTCGTCATTGTCACCGTGCTGCTTTGCGTCGGCTCGCTCAACCTGTCCGACATCGTCTTGTCGCAACAGGACGGGCTGGGCACGCGGCTCGGCCTGCCCAACACCTTCCTCGACTGGCATTGGCTGTCGCTGTTCCCGATGTTCATCGTCTTCTTCATCTCGGCGTTGGCCGAGACCAACCGGCCGCCCTTCGACCTTGTGGAAGCCGAATCGGAACTTGTCGCCGGCCATATGGTCGAATATTCCTCGACGCCGTTCCTGTTGTTCTTCCTCGGCGAATATGTCGCCGTCGTCCTGATGTGCGCGCTGGCCACCATCCTGTTCCTTGGCGGCTGGCTGCCGCCCTTCAACTTCGCGCCGTTCACCTGGGTGCCGGGGCTGATCTGGTTCGTGCTCAAGGTCTGCCTGGTGTTCTTCATGTTCTCCATGGTGAAGGCGTTCGTGCCGCGCTACCGCTACGACCAGCTGATGCGGCTCGGCTGGAAGGTGTTCCTGCCGATCTCGCTGTTCATGGTGGTCGCCACCGCCGCCTTCCTCAAGATCACGGGGTTTGCGTGATGACATATGAAATTGGGGGAGCGATCGGTGGCGTTGCTTTTGCGGCTGTCGAGTTCTTTCTACTTCGCGCTTACTGGTTGAAGCCCGAACTTCCACTGAAAAACCGACGTGTCCTAAGAGGCGTTGCCTTTTTCGGTTTTGCCTTTCTGCCAATAGTTGGATGGATTCAAGGTATGAAACTTTCGGGAGCCCTTTGATGTCCGCTCTTTCCCAGGCCGCCAAGTCGCTGCTTCTGCAGGATTTCGTCAGCGCTTTCTTCCTGTCGATGCGCCAGTTCTTCGCGCCGAAGGAAACGATAAACTATCCGCATGAAAAGGGGCCGGTCAGCCCGCGCTTCCGTGGCGAACATGCGCTGCGCCGCTACCCGAACGGCGAGGAACGCTGCATCGCCTGCAAACTATGCGAGGCGATCTGCCCGGCGCAGGCCATCACCATCGAAGCCGGCCCACGTCGCAATGACGGCACGCGGCGCACCGTGCGCTACGACATTGATATGGTGAAATGCATTTACTGCGGCTTCTGCCAGGAAGCCTGCCCGGTCGACGCCATTGTCGAGGGCCCGAATTTCGAATTCGCGACGGAGACGCGCGAGGAGCTTTATTACGACAAGGACAGGCTCCTGGCCAATGGCGACCGCTGGGAGCGTGAACTGGCGCGCAACATCTCGCTGGATGCGCCTTACCGCTGATATTTGACGCATGGACGGGGCGAGGGCCCTCGTTTAAGGAACACGCAACTTGCCGACCGGAGGCGGTGGCAAAAAACAGGACGAACGTCCTGTTCTGACAGGAAACCCGGGGGAACCCATGCTGAGTGGACTAGAGGCGGCCTTTTTCTACCTCTTCGCCTTTGTCGCGGTGGCATCGGCGTTCATGGTCATATCGGCGCGCAATCCCGTGCATTCGGTGCTGTTCCTGATCCTGACCTTCTTCAACGCCGCCGGCCTTTTCATGCTGACCGGCGCCGAGTTCCTGGCGATGATCCTGCTCGTCGTCTATGTCGGCGCGGTGCTGGTGCTGTTCCTGTTCGTCGTCATGATGCTCGACGTCGACTTCGCCGAAATGAAGGAAGGCGCCCTGCAATATGCACCGATCGGCGCGCTGGTCGGGCTGATCCTGGCGGCGGAGCTGATCGTGGTGCTCGGCGGCTATACATTCGCGCCGAAACTGGCGGCGACGGTCGCCAAGCCCATTCCGGACCTGGCCGCGCGCTCGAACACGGCAGCGCTCGGCGACATCCTCTATACGGATTACCTCTATTACTTCCAGGTGGCGGGGCTGGTGCTGCTGGTCGCCATGATCGGCGCCATCGTGCTGACGCTGCGCCACAAGCCGGGCGTCAAGCGGCAGTCGATCGCCGCCCAGGTCGGCCGCACGGCGGCAACCGGAGTGGAAATCCGCAAGGTCAAGACGGGCGAAGGAGTCTGAGATGGTCGTCGGCATCGCGCACTACCTGACCGTATCGGCGATCCTGTTCACGCTCGGCGTGTTCGGCATCTTCCTGAACCGCAGGAACGTCATCGTCATCCTGATGTCGATCGAGCTGATCCTGCTTGCCGTCAACATCAATTTCGTCGCCTTCTCGGCGGCGCTCGGCGACCTGGTCGGCCAGGTGTTCGCACTGTTCGTGCTGACGGTCGCGGCGGCCGAAGCGGCGATCGGCCTTGCCATTCTCGTCGTCTTCTTCCGCAACCGCGGCTCGATCGCGGTCGAAGACGTGAACATGATGAAGGGTTGACGGAACCACCATGTATCAGGCCATCGTCTTCCTTCCGCTGCTCGGCTTCTTGATCGTCGGCCTGTTCGGCACTTCGCTCGGCGCCAAGGCTTCAGAATACATCACCTCCGGCTTCCTGGTGATCGCGGCTGTGCTGTCGTGGGTCGCCTTCTTCTCGGTCGGCTTCGGCGGCGGCGAGGTGTTCACCGTGCCGGTGATGCGCTGGATCCAGTCGGGCGGGCTGGAGGCGTCCTGGGCGCTAAGGATCGACACGCTGACGGTGGTCATGCTGGTCGTCGTCAACACGGTGTCGTCGCTGGTCCATATCTACTCGATCGGCTACATGCATCACGATCCGGACCGGCCGCGCTTCTTCGCCTATCTGTCGCTGTTTACCTTCGCCATGCTGATGCTGGTGACGGCCGACAACCTCGTGCAGATGTTCTTCGGCTGGGAAGGCGTCGGCCTTGCCTCCTATCTGCTGATCGGCTTCTGGTACAAGAAGCCGTCGGCCAATGCGGCTGCAATCAAGGCCTTCGTCGTCAACCGCGTCGGTGATTTCGGCTTTGCGCTCGGCATATTCGGCGTGTTCGTGCTGTTCGGCTCGGTCAATCTCGGCACCATCTTCGCCAATGCGGCGACGTTCATTCCGGCCGAAGGCGCGCCGCAAGGTGCGGCCGTGCTGACCTTCCTCGGCTATGCGCTCGACAAGCAGGCTGCGATGACGGTCGTCTGCCTGCTCCTGTTCATGGGCGCCATGGGCAAGTCGGCGCAGGTGCCGCTTCACACCTGGCTGCCGGATGCCATGGAAGGCCCGACGCCGGTCTCGGCACTAATCCATGCCGCGACCATGGTGACGGCAGGCGTGTTCATGCTGGCGCGGTTGTCGCCGCTGTTCGAGCTGTCGCATTCGGCATTGACCGTGGTCACTTTCATCGGCGCCTTCACCGCCTTCTTCGCGGCGACAGTCGGTCTCGTCCAGAACGACATCAAGCGCGTCATCGCCTATTCGACCTGTTCGCAGCTCGGCTACATGTTCGTGGCGCTCGGCGTCGGCGCCTATGGCGCGGCGATTTTCCATCTGTTCACCCACGCCTTCTTCAAGGCGCTGCTGTTCCTCGGCTCGGGCTCGGTCATCCACGCCGTCTCCGACGAGCAGGACATGCGCAAAATGGGCGGCCTGAGGACGCTCATCCCGAAGACCTACTGGATGATGGTGATCGGCACGCTGGCGCTGACCGGTGTCGGCATTCCGGTAACGATCATCGGCACCGCCGGCTTCTTCTCCAAGGACGCCATCATCGAAGCGGCCTTCGCCGGCCACAATGCGGTCGCCGCGTTTGCCTTCATATTGCTGGTCATTGCCGCCTGCTTCACCTCGTTCTACTCTTGGCGGCTGATCTTCATGACCTTCCACGGCGAGCCGCGGGCCAGCCACGAGGTCATGCATCATGTCCATGAATCGCCACCGCTCATGCTGGTGCCGCTGTTCATCCTGGCGGCGGGCGCTCTGTTCGCCGGCGTGATCTTCCACGGCGCCTTCATCGGCGAGGGCTATGCCGAATTCTGGAAGGCGTCGCTGTTCACGCTGCCGGACAACCACATCCTGCACGAAATCCACGAAGTGCCGTTGTGGGTCGAGCTGTCACCGTTCATCGCCATGCTGATCGGCTTTGCGATTGCCTGGCAGTTCTATATTCGCGCGCCGGAAATGCCTCGGAGCGTCGCCGCCAACCATCGCCTGCTCTACGCCTTCCTGCTCAACAAATGGTATTTCGACGAGCTCTACGACTTCCTGTTCGTGCGGCCGGCAAAGCGCCTCGGCAGCTTCCTGTGGAAGACCGGCGACGGCACCGTCATCGATGGGCTTGGGCCGGACGGCATTTCGGCGCGCGTCGTCGACGTCACCAACCGGGTCGTCAAGCTGCAGACCGGCTACCTCTATCACTATGCCTTCGCCATGCTGATCGGCGTTGCCGCACTCGTCACCTGGATGATGCTCTGATGACCGCCTGGCCGATCCTATCGCTGGTCACCTTCCTGCCGCTGGTTGGTGTGCTTCTCATCCTTTTCGTGCGTGACGACAGCGAGAACGCGCGCCGCAACATCCGCGCCATCGCGCTGTTCACGACTGCGTTCACCTTCGTGGTTTCGCTGTTTATCTGGACCGGCTTCGACAATTCGCAGCCCGGCTTCCAGTTCGTCGAGAAGTTTGCCTGGCTGGATTCCGGCATCTCCTACCATATGGGCGTAGACGGCATCTCCATGCTGTTCGTCATCCTGACCACCTTCCTGATGCCGCTCTGCATCCTCGCCTCGTGGGAATCGATCGAGAAGCGCGTCAAGGCCTATATGATCGCCTTCCTGCTGCTCGAGACGCTGATGATCGGCGTGTTCTGCGCGCTCGACATCGTCTTGTTCTACGTCTTCTTCGAAGCCGGCCTGATCCCGATGTTCATCATCATCGGCGTGTGGGGCGGCAAGCGGCGCGTCTATGCCTCGTTCAAGTTCTTCCTCTATACGCTGGCCGGCTCGGTGCTGATGCTGCTCGCCATCATGGCGATGTTCTTCCAGTCCGGCACCACCGATATCCCGACGCTTCTGACGCATAACTTCCCAGCCAATATGCAGACCTGGCTATGGCTTGCCTTCTTCGCGTCCTTCGCGGTGAAGATGCCGATGTGGCCGGTGCATACCTGGCTGCCGGACGCACATGTCGAGGCGCCGACGGCCGGCTCGGTGATCCTGGCCGCCATCCTGCTCAAGATGGGCGGGTACGGCTTCCTGCGTTTTTCGCTGCCGATGTTTCCGATCGCATCCGAAATGTTCGCGCCGCTGATCTTCACGCTTTCCGTCGTCGCCATCATCTACACCTCGCTGGTGGCGCTGATGCAGGAGGACATGAAGAAGCTGATCGCCTATTCGTCGGTCGCTCACATGGGCTTCGTCACCATGGGAATCTTCGCGATGAACCAGGAAGGCGTCCAGGGTTCGATCTTCCAGATGCTGTCGCACGGCCTGGTCTCCGGCGCGCTGTTCCTCTGCGTCGGCGTCGTCTACGACCGCATGCACACGCGTGACATCGACGCCTATGGCGGGTTGGTCAACAACATGCCGAAATATGCAACCGTGTTCATGATCTTCACCATGGCCAATGTCGGCCTGCCCGGCACCAGCGGCTTCGTCGGCGAGTTCCTGACCATGCTCGGCGTGTTCCGGGTCAACACCTGGGTGGCGTTCTTCGCCGCCACCGGCGTCGTCCTTTCGGCGGCCTATGCGCTCTGGCTCTACCGCAAGGTGATCTTCGGCGCGCTGACCAAGGAAAGCCTGAAAGGCCTGCTCGACCTGTCGACGCGCGAGAAGGTGATCATCTATCCGCTGGTCGCGCTGGTCATCTTCTTCGGCGTCTATCCGGCGCCGATCTTCGACGCGACCGCCGAATCGGTCAAGGCGCTCGTTACCAATGTCACCGCATCCATCGGCGCCGCGCAGACCGCGGCGGCGAACTGACTGGGGGTTTGCGAACCATGACGCCGGACCTTCTCTCAAGCCTGTCGCTCTCGACGCCAGAGCTGATCCTCGCCATCGGCGCCTTGGCGCTGTTGATGCTCGGCGCCTATTCGCGCGCCAACACCACTGTCACGGTGAGCGGCCTTGCTGTTGCCGTGCTGGTGATCGCCGGCGCCTGGCTGATCTTTTCCCCAGGGCAGGGCAATGCCTATGGCGAAGCCTTCATCCAGGACCCATTCGCCCGCTTCATGAAGGTGCTGGCGCTGATCGGCTCGGCGGTGACGCTGGTCATGTCGGTCCGCTTTGCCCAGGCGGAGCGTTTCGACAAGTTCGAATATCCGGTGCTGATCCTGCTCTGCACGCTCGGCATGATGCTGATGATCTCGGCCAACGGCATGATCGGGCTCTATCTCGGCCTCGAGCTGCAATCGCTGGCGATCTACGTGCTGGCGGCGATCAACCGCGACAATCTGCGCTCGACCGAGGCTGGGCTGAAGTACTTCGTCCTTGGCGCGCTGTCGTCGGGCATGCTGCTTTACGGCATCTCGCTGGTCTACGGCTACACCGGCAACACCGGCTTCCAGGAGATCGCCGCGGCGCTGAGCGGCGGCGAGCGCCAGCTCGGCCTCGTCTTCGGCCTGGTTTTTGTGCTGGCCGGCCTTGCCTTCAAGATCTCGGCGGTGCCGTTCCATATGTGGACGCCCGACGTCTATGAGGGCGCGCCGACGCCGGTGACGGCTTTTCTGGCGGCGGCACCGAAGATGGCGGCAATGGCGCTGATGGTGCGCGTCACCATGGGCGCCTTCAAGCCGATCGCCGCCGACTGGCAGCAGATCATCGTCTTCATCTCGATCGCCTCGATGGCGCTTGGTGCCTTTGCGGCCATCGGCCAGACCAACATCAAACGGCTGATGGCCTATTCCTCCATCGGTCATATGGGTTATGCGCTGGTCGGCCTTGCCGCGAACAGCCAGGACGGCGTGCGCGGCGTCGCCATCTACATGCTGATCTATCTGGTGATGACGCTCGGCACCTTCGCCTTCATCCTCGCCATGCGGCGCAAGGAGGGCAATGTCGAGCAGATCAGCGATCTCGCCGGCCTGTCGGCAACCAATCCGATCATGGCGACGATCCTCACCATCCTGATGTTCTCGCTGGCCGGTATCCCGCCACTCGCCGGCTTCTGGGGGAAATGGTACGTGTTCCTCGCCGCCATCAATGCCAACCTCTACGCGCTGGCGATCATCGGCGTGCTGGCGTCTGTGGTGGGCGCCTATTATTATCTGCGCATCATCAAGATCATGTGGTTCGACGAACCGGTCGGCGGCTTCGTGCCGATGGCGACCGAACTGCGCGTCGTACTCGGCGCCTGCGGCGCTTTCGTGCTGTTCTACGTGCTGATCGGCGGCCCGATCGGAACCTACGCCGCTGCCGCAGCCAAGACCTTCTTCTGACGGAATGACGTTCAGGCTGGCTCCAACCGCGGCTTCGGACGGGTTCCGGCTCGAGGCGCACGACACGGTCGGCTCCACCAATGCGCTGGCGCTGGAGCACGCGCGGGCCGGCGATCCGGGCAAACTCTGGGTCGTCTCAAAAAAGCAGGAAGCCGGGCGTGGCCGCCGTGGCCGCGCCTGGGCGACGCCCGAGGGCAATCTGGCAGCGACGCTGCTGGTGATCACCAACACCGAGCTTCGGCTTGCCGCGACGCTCGGCTTCGTTGCCGGACTGGCGCTGGCCGACGCGCTCGACGCTGTCGTGCCGAAGGGCAGGATCGGGATCGGCCTCGATGGTGCGAGCCAAGGCAAGAACCGTTTCGAACTGAAATGGCCGAACGATGTGCTTGCCTCGGGCGCCAAGCTCGCCGGCATCCTGCTGGAATCGGCGATGCTCGATGGCGACCGTTCGGCGGTGGCTGTCGGTATCGGCGTCAACGTGGTGGCTTATCCCAAGGATTTGCCTTATCCAGCGACGTCGCTCAGCGCGCTGGGGTCTGCTTGCGATGCCGAGACGCTGTTTCTGGCGCTGTCGGATGCCTGGAGCGAGAATGCGCGGCTGTGGAACGAAGGGCGTGGGCTTGCCGCCGTCAGGCGGCGGTGGCTGGCGCGTGCGGCGGGGCTTGGCGGGCAGGTTGCTGTCAGAATTGACGGTAATGTGGTGCGCGGCACCTTCGAGACCATTGACGAGGACTGCCGTTTCGTGATCCGCGACGATGAAGGTTCGGTTCTGACGATCGCCGCCGGCGACGTGCATTTCGGCGCGGTTGCCTCGGCCGGCGTTTGACCGGCCAATACGTTTGACTGGCCAGGTATTTGACCAGCTTGAATTTGACCGGCCGACAATTTTGACCGGCCCGCAATTTTGACCGGCAAGGAAGGAAAGACCATGGCGACAGCGGAAAACGCCGAACTTGTCTTCGTGCCGCTCGGCGGTGTCGGCGAGATCGGCATGAACTTTGCCCTCTATGGCTATGGACCGGCCAATGCGCGCGAATGGATCGTGGTCGACGTCGGCGTCACCTTTCCCGATGCAACCCTGCCCGGCGTCGACCTGGTTCTGCCCGACACACGCTTCATCGAGGAGAATGTCGCCAATCTGCGCGGCATCGTCATCACCCATGCGCATGAGGACCATTACGGCGCGCTCCACGACATCTGGCCGAAGCTCAAGGCGCCGGTGTGGATGACGCCGTTCAGCGCCGGCCTGCTGGAAGCCAAGCGGCAGGGCGAGCAAGGGGCGCCGAAGATCCCGGTGACGATCTACCGGGCCGGCGAGAAATTCACCGTTGGCCCGTTCGAGATCGAGGCCATCCCTGTTGCGCACTCCATTCCCGAACCGATGTCGCTGGCGATCACGACGCCGGCCGGTGTCGTCATCCATACCGGCGACTGGAAGATCGATCCGGCGCCGACGGTCGGGCCGATGACCGACGAGGCGCGCTTCCGAGCCTATGGCGACAAGGGCGTGCTGGCGCTGGTCTGCGATTCCACCAATGCGATGCGGGAAGGGGAATCGCCGTCCGAAGTGGCGGTGGGCGAGGGCCTCAAGAGCGTCATCCAGAACGCCAAGGGCCGGGTCGCCGTCACCAGCTTCTCCTCCAATGTCGGGCGTATCGTCTCCATCGCCAAGGCGGCGCGGGATGCCGGCCGCCAGTGCCTGGTGATTGGCCGCTCGATGAAGCGAGTCATCGATGTGGCTGATGAACTCGGCTATATGGACGGGTTGCCGGAATTCATCGCCGAGGAGGATTACGGCTTCATCCCGCGCGAAAACCTCGTCATCATCTGCACCGGCAGCCAGGGCGAGCCGCTTGCCGCACTTGCCAAGCTGTCGCGCGACGAGATGAAGTCGGTGGCGCTGACGGCCGGCGACACGGTGGTGTTTTCCTCGCGCACCATTCCCGGCAACGAGAAGGCGATCCTCGAAATCAAGAACCGCCTGATCGATCTCGGCATCAAGATCATCGAGGACGGCGATGCGCTGGTGCATGTCTCCGGCCATCCACGCCGCAGCGAATTGCGCAAGATGTATGAATGGGTACGGCCGCAGATCGGCGTTCCCGTGCATGGCGAAGCGGCGCATCTGGTGGCGCAGGGCTCGCTGATGTCGACGTCCGGCATCGGCCAGGTCGCGCAGGTGCGCGACGGCGACATGCTCAGGCTGTATCCGGGTGCCGCCGCCATCATCGACCAGGTGCCGTTCGGCCGCATCTACAAGGACGGAAGGCTGATCGGCAGCGACCAGGCGATGGGCATTCGCGATCGCCGCAAGCTGTCCTTCGCCGGCCATGTCGCCGTCAATGTCGTGCTCGACGACAAATACGAGCTTGCCGGCGATCCCGATCTGGTCGCCATCGGCGTCGCCGAGGCCGACGGCAGCGGCGAGAGCCTGGAAGACCTGATGATCGATGCGGCAATCGGCGCCGTGGACTCCATCCCCCGCCAGCGCCGAAAAGACCTCGACCTGGTCCAGGAGGCGGTGCGCCGCGCGGTGCGCGGCGCGGCCAACGAAGCCTGGGGCAAGAAGCCGCTGGTGACGGTGTTCGTCACAAGATGAGGGAGTAGGGGAGTATGGCAGTAGGGGAGTAGGGAAGAACAGATAGTTTGCACTCTCCAAACTTGTTTTCCCTACTCCCGTACTCCCCTATTCCCCTACTCCCCTAACCGGGAGCACTCTATGCTCGGACGCCTCAACCATGTCGCGCTTGCGGTGCCGGATCTGGCCGCGGCTGCGGCGGTCTATCGCGATACGCTTGGCGCGCGCGTGACCGCGCCGCAGGCGCTGCCGGAGCATGGCGTTACGGTGGTGTTCGTCGATGTCGGCAACACCAGGATCGAGTTGCTCGAGCCGCTCGGCGAAGCCTCGCCGATCGCCGCATTCCTCGCGAAGAATCCGTCCGGCGGCATGCACCATGTCTGCTATGAGGTGGACGACATTGTTGCGGCGCGCGACCGTCTCAAGGCCAGCGGCGCGCGCGTGCTCGGCGACGGCAATCCGAAGATCGGCGCACATGGCAAGCCGGTATTGTTTCTGCACCCCAAGGATTTCTTCGGCACGCTGGTCGAACTGGAGCAAGCATGAGTTGGGTTTCGTTTATCGCCCTGTTCTTCGCCACATGGTGGGTGGTGTTGTTCGCCGTCCTGCCGTTCAGCATGCGGACGCAGGACGAGGATCGGGACGTGACGCTTGGCACGGTTCCGAGCGCACCGCGCGGACCGCACATGCTGCGCGCCGCGCTGCGCACGACGATCGCCACGCTGGTCCTCATGGGTATCTTCTACGGCATCACGAGAGGGCTTGGCCTCGGTATCGACGACATCCCGCACATCGTGCCGGATTTCAACCAGAGCCCAGCGCATTAGCCGGCTACCTATCGTGTCCGACTATCCCAGCCTAGCCGAGGCTCTGAAATCAAGCTGAGCCAGCAAGGTCAACCCAAAGTAAAGGCCGGGGCGGGTTTGGGCTGACGCAACGTCATGTGGTTTGATAATCTGTCGTGCTAACCAGATGATTGCACAAAAAAAATGCAAGGCGCGAGGCCTTGCAATTTAAACGCGTCCGATCTGTTTCCGGTGTCCGGCGGCAGCGAGTTACCGCGCCTAGATCGCATCCTCCCAAGACTTTGACCGCGTAGGAGGGCAGATTTTTCTCTACCCTCTCGGTTATGGGGGCACACTAGCCTAAGGCGGGTGAAAATGTCACGAAGAATTTTGCCCAGAAACAGGCAATCTCGTGCTGCAGTGCACAATAGTACGGCAGGCGTTGCTTGCGAAACGCCCAGCAAGCCGCGTGCGGCAATTGCGGCGCCTGTGCAGCGCCTGGGCCGGGTTTCCATTCCGCCATGAAATGGCTATGAAGCCGGGGCAAGCAAGCCTGCGCTGCGCCGATTCCGGCGCCGCCATCCTCTCTCACGGACCAGTTCATGCGTTTGTCGCGCTATTTCCTGCCCATCCTCAAAGAAAATCCGCGCGAGGCCGAGATCGTCTCGCATCGGCTGATGCTGCGCGCCGGCATGATCCGCCAGCAGGGGCAGGGCAGCTTTTCCTGGCTGCCGCTCGGCAAGCGGGTGCTGGACAAGGTCTGCCGGATCATTCGCGAGGAGCAGAATCGCGCCGGCGCACTCGAAATCCTGATGCCGACCATCCAATCGGCCGAGCTGTGGCGCGAAAGCGGCCGCTATGAAGACTACGGCAAGGAGATGCTGCGCATCAAGGACCGGCAAGACCGCGATATGCTCTACGGGCCGACCAACGAGGAGATGGTCACCGAGATCTTCCGCTCCTATATCAAGTCCTACAAGGACCTGCCGCTCAACCTCTATCACATCCAGTGGAAGTTTCGCGACGAGGTGCGCCCGCGCTTCGGCGTCATGCGTTCGCGCGAGTTCCTGATGAAGGACGCCTATTCCTTCGACCTCGATTATGAAGGCGCCAAGGCCGCCTATAACCGCATGTTCGTTTCCTATCTCAGGACGTTTACGCGCATGGGGCTGCAGGCCATCCCGATGCGCGCCGACACCGGGCCGATCGGCGGCGACCTCAGCCATGAGTTCATCATCCTGGCCGACACCGGCGAGAGCCAGGTGTTCTGCCATCGCGATTATCTTTCGCTGGCAGTGCCCGGCGCAGACACTGATTTTTCGAACGACGCCGAGATCGGCGGCATCGTCACGACGTGGACGACGCCCTATGCCGCCACCGACGAGATGCATGACGAGGCGGCGTGGGAGAAGGTGCCCGCGAGCGACCGGGTCTCGGCGCGCGGCATCGAGGTTGGGCATATCTTCCATTTCGGCGACAAATATTCCAAGCCGATGGGCGCCAAGGTGACCGGGCCGGACGGCAAGGATCATTTCGTTTCTGGCGGTTCCTACGGAATCGGCCCGTCCAGGCTGGTCGCGGCGATCATCGAGGCCAGCCATGACGATAACGGCATCATCTGGCCGGAGGCGGTGGCACCGTTCGATGTCGGCCTGATCAACATGAAGGCTGGCGATGCCGAATGCGACCGCGTCTGCGGCGAGCTGAATGCCGCCTTTGCCGCCGCCGGCAAGGAGGTGCTCTACGACGACACCGACCAGCGGCCGGGCGGCAAGTTCGCCACCGCCGACCTGATCGGGCTCCCGTGGCAGGTGATCGTCGGGCCGCGTGGTGTCGCCGCCGGCGAGGTCGAGATCAAGAACCGCAGGACCGGCGAGCGCGAGACGCTGCCGATCGGCGACGTGAAAAAGCGTTTCGGTGCCGCCGCATGAACGAAGCGGCGGCAGCAAGACCATCGGGCGCCGGGCCTTTTTCCGGCTTCGAACGCTTGGTGGCGTGGCGCTATCTGCGCTCGCGTCGCAAGGAGACGGTGATCTCGGTGATCGCCTCGATCTCCTTCCTCGGCATCATGCTGGGCGTCGCCACGCTGATCGTCGTCATGGCGGTCATGAACGGCTTTCGCGCCGAACTTTTGACGCGCATCCTAGGCGTCAACGGGCACCTGATCGTGCAGCCGCTCGACATGCCGCTGGAGGACTATGCCCAGGTTGCCGGCCGCATCAACGGCGTGCCCGGCGTTAAATACGCCATCCCGCTGATCGACGGGCAGGTGCTGGCGCAAGGCAATGTCGGCGGCGGCACCGGCGCGCTGGTGCGCGGCATACGCGGCGAGGATCTCGGTAAGATCACCATCGTCGCCAACAACATCAAGGAGGGCTCGATCGTCGGCTTCGACACCGGCGAAGGCGTCGCCATTGGCAGCCGCATGGCCGAAAATCTCGGTCTTGTGCTCGGCGATACCATCACGCTGATCTCGCCCGAGGGTGACATCACGCCGCTCGGTACGACGCCGCGCATGAAAGGCTATCCGGTCACCGCGATCTTCGAGGTCGGCATGTCGGAATATGACAGTTCCATCGTCTACATGCCGTTTTCGGAAGCGCAGCTTTACTTCAACATGGACGGCCGGGCGCAGACGATCGAGATCTACGCCGACAATCCCGACAATATCGACGCGCTGAAGCCGAAGGTCGAAGAGGCGGCGCAGCGGCCGATCAGCCTTGTCGATTGGCGGCAGCGCAACAAGACGTTCTTCGACGCGTTGCAGGTCGAGCGCAATGTCATGTTCATGATCCTGACGCTGATCGTGCTGGTGGCGGCCCTCAACATCATTTCGGGCCTGATCATGCTGGTCAAGGACAAGGGCCACGACATCGCCATCCTGCGCACCATGGGCGCGACGCGCAGTGCCATCCTGCGCATCTTCCTGATGACCGGGGCTGCGATCGGCGTTGTCGGCACCATCGCCGGCGTGCTGCTCGGCATCGTGATCTGCCTCAACGTCGAGCGCATCCGCCAGTTCTTCTCCTGGCTGGCCAACGAGCGGCTGTTCAATCCCGAGCTTTATTTCCTAAGCCAGCTGCCGGCCCGCATGGATGCCAGCGAGACGATCTCGGTCGTTCTCATGGCTTTGGCGCTGTCGTTCCTGGCGACCCTGTTTCCGGCCTGGCGCGCGGCCAGGCTCGATCCGGTCGAAGCGCTGAGGTACGAATGATGGCCGAGGCCATTATCGAGCTGAAGAGCGTCGAACGGCACTATGTCCAGGGGCCGCGCAAGCTGACCATCCTGAACGGCGCCGATTTTTCGCTGAAGCGTGGCGAGATGGTGGCGCTTGTGGCGCCGTCGGGCACCGGCAAGTCGACGCTGCTCCACACCGCCGGGCTGCTGGAGCGACCGGACGCCGGCGACGTGATCCTAGCGGGGCGCGCCTGCGGCCGGCTTTCCGACGACGAACGCACGGCGATCCGCCGCAACGATGTCGGCTTCGTCTACCAGTTCCATCATTTGCTGCCTGAGTTTTCTGCGTTGGAAAACATCATGATGCCGCAGCTGATAAAAGGGCTGCCGCGCAAGGAGGCGGCCGAGCGCGCGGCGCAATTGCTCGACTATATGCAGATCGGCAAGCGGGCACAGCATCGCCCCTCCGAGCTCTCCGGCGGCGAGCAGCAGCGGGTCGCCATTGCGCGTGCCGTCGCCAATGCGCCGCTGGTGCTTTTGGCCGACGAGCCGACCGGCAATCTCGACCCGGTGACCGCTTCCTATGTGTTCGAGGCGCTGGCGGCACTGGTCCGGCAATCGGGCCTGGCGGCGCTCATCGCCACCCACAATCACGAGCTCGCCTCGCGCATGGACCGCCGCGTGACGCTGGCCGACGGCAAGGTCGTGCCGCTTTAGAGTGCGCTGCAATTGAGGCGATGACGGCCTGCGAGCTGCCGTGCGCCGTCCCGCCGCTTTCGCGCGCCTGTCGGCCGCGAAACGCTCGGCATTTCCCTCTCAACCCTTTCTTAACCCTGTCGAATTGACCGGGCGCAAATTCCGGTGACGCCCGGACTGCGATCGTTGACATTCGAACAAAATTAGAACAAAATACGAACATACTAACAACAGGAGAGAGTTATGACCGATCTTGTTCAGGATGTCGTCTCGCTGGTGTGCATGAGCACGTTCCTCATTTCCATGGCAATCTGGATCGGCGCGATGTGAGGATTGAGCTCAAGGGCGGGCTCGATGCTGATGAGCGAGGGCCGCCTTCGCATATTGGCGCAGGCATTGGGCGAGTGTTTCAGCCGGCCTTGCGGGATACTTCGACAGGCGACACCGCGGCGGGCCCGAACACGTCCTCGAAAGCGGATTTCAGCGCCAGGTCGAGGTCGGCCATGGTTACGGGAAGGCCGAGGTCGACAAGGCTGGTGACGCCGTGATCCTGGACGCCGCACGGCACGATGCCGCTGAAATGGCTAAGGTCCGGCTCGACATTGATGGCGATGCCGTGAAAGCTCACCCAGCGCCTCAGCCTGATGCCGATGGCGGCGATCTTGTCCTCGGCCGCCGAGCCGTCGGGCAAAGCGGGGCGGTCCGGCCGAACCACCCAGACGCCGACGCGGTCCTCGCGGCGTTCGCCGCGTACGTTGAAGGCGGCCAGCGAGCCGATGATCCATTGTTCGAGTGCGGCGACGAAGGCGCGGACATCCTCGCGCCGCCGCTTCAGGTCGAGCATGACGTAGGCGACGCGCTGGCCCGGCCCATGATAGGTGTATTCGCCGCCACGCCCGGCGGCAAAGACCGGGAAACGGTCCGGCTCGATCAGGTCCTCGATGCGGGCGCTGGTGCCGGCGGTGTAGAGCGGCGGGTGCTCGACCAGCCAGACCATCTCACCGGCGGCGCCGCTGCGGATTGCCTCGGCGCGCGCCTCCATCACGGCTAGCGCATCGGGATAGGCGGTGAGCCCCGGCTCGATGCGCCATTCGACCGGCGCCGAGCCGGGCAAGGGCAGGAACGACGTGGCGATCTGGCTGCGTTCTGTCATGATATCTCGTCTCGCCACTCATATGGCGGCAATCGGTACAAACGTCCAGTTCCGGCACGTTCGGCCCTTGAACAGTTATGCCGATGTCCGGTCCGATTATTGCTGGCCGCGCACTTGTTTCACCGGAAACGATTTGCTACACGCCGCGGGCCGGTTGGTTCCGGCTCCTACCACGTGCGGTCGTGGCGGAATTGGTAGACGCGCAGCGTTGAGGTCGCTGTGGGGCAACCCGTGGAAGTTCGAGTCTTCTCGACCGCACCATTAAATTCGAAAGCGGAACCTCTAACCCGTTGAATTCGAGCATGGCGGGGAGCGTCCTTGTCGGGCGCGAGGCTTTTTGCCTGGTTGCGATCACGAATGTGGCCCAGTGAAGAAGCAATCGGCGCGCGGAGCCATCTATGCGGTTGGCGTGCAAACTATTCGCGCACCAGGCGTCCGGTTGCCCACCAGATCACAAATACAACAACGATCGATGCGTAGCCGTTCACGGCATGGTGGCAGCCAGTGTACACCGATCCGTACAGGATCAGGGCTGCAAAGGTCCAACCGAGAACGAGCCGGCGCTGGGTGTGGTTCGAGGGGCAGCTCGATCTCGACGCTGATCGGATGGTTCATGGCCTATGGTCCAGCGACGATCGCAGCGAAAATAAGCACCTTTGCGCTTGCCTTGAAGGCATCCTATTCTGGAGGGTAGTAGCCGCTCGTGGGCATAGAATGTCGGTACTGCCTTTCTTAAGAATTTACGCGCCGCTCAACGCGGTGCTGGCTGCGACTGGGCTTGTGGTGGTGGCTACGCTCACGACACCGGACCTGTCCGGACGAAGCAGACTGGCTTTGGCTGCCGTGCTCGCGGTCATTTGGGGCGTCTATCTCCTGGAATTGGCCGAGAAACTGCTCAAGCGCCGGGCGGGAGACGTTCGGGACAGGACGCCGGCAATCGCCATTGATGTGCTCGCGGTTTTGGTTCCACTCGCCGCATTTCTGCTCGTCGGCACGCCCGACCGGAGCCTCTACTGTGCTGTCTGGCTGCTGAAACCGCTGCGCGACTCAACTTTCTTCCCGCTGCTGGGCAGAATCCTGACCAACGAAGCGCGCAACCTGATCGGCGTCGCCACCGTCTTCGGCATCGTTCTTTTCGGTTTTGCGCTCGCAGCCTATGTCATCGAGCGCGACGTCCAACCGCAACAGTTCGGCAGCATCCCCCAGGCAATGTGGTGGGCGGTGGTCACGCTGTCCACCACCGGCTATGGCGACGCTATTCCGGAAAGCTTCGCCGGCCGCGTCCTTGCCGGGGCGGTCATGATGAGTGGCATCGGCATCTTCGCGCTCTGGGCTGGCATTCTTGCCACCGGCTTTTATCAAGAAGTCCGTCGCGAGGATTTCGTCCGCAATTGGCAATTGGTCGCCGCCGTGCCGTTGTTTCAGAAGCTCGGCCCGGCCACACTAGTCGAGATCGTGCGCGCATTACGACCTCGCATCGTGCCGGCGGGCGCTGTGATCTGCCGCAATGGCGAGACCGGTGACCAGATGTTCTTCGTCGTGGAGGGGCGCGTCAGCGTCGCGACGCCGAACCCGGTGGATCTGGGCCCTGGCGCCTTCTTCGGCGAGATGGCGCTGATCACCGGCGAACCGCGCTCGGCGACCGTCAGCGCCACAACGGTGGTCTCACTCCTGTCGCTACACTCGGCGGATTTCCAGATGCTGTGCAGCAGCAGCCCGGAGATCGCAGAAACCATCCGCAAGACCGCGCTCGAGCGGCGCGGCGCGGCAGCTAAGGGTTGACCGTACTAGGTGTTCGTCAGAGGAGGATGTGATGGCAAGGCTGCCAGCTGCCTGCCGATGGTGGCTGGCTGGAACTACATGCTTTGCCGCTGCCGACCCATCCTCAATACAAATCGCCACGGAATCGTAGAAAAATGCTTTAAAAATCAACGCGGGAGGCGTTGCGGCGCTGCATCTCGACCGCACCATCAAATTCGAAAGCGGAATCTCTTGCCCGTTGAAATTCGAGCACGGCAGGGAGCGTCCATGTCGGGGCACGTGCTTTTTGCCTGATTGCGGTCGCGAGTTTGGCTTATGCGAAGTGGCCATCGGCAGGCATGGCCATCTATCGACAAGCGCACATAACTATTCGCGCACCAGGCGTCCGGTCGCCCACCAGATCACCGATACAACAACGATCGATGCGTAGCCGTCCACGGCATAGTGCCAGCCGGTGAACACCGATCCGTACAGGATCAGGGCTGCAAAGGTCCAACCCAGAACGCCAAGCCAGCGATTGATCGATGACAGCAAATAGGCGTTCAATGCGGCAAAGGCGACATGCATGCTTGGCATGGCCGAGATGCCGCCGCCAAGACTTGGCCGGCCGCTTTGGTAAGCCATCAGGAGATATGCCGCGGGTTCCCGCACCATGTAACTATGGTCCAGCCTGTCCAAGGCCACATTCAATCCGTGGAAGCGATCCACGCCGACAAAGTGGTGGTAGTAAACCGGTCCGACCGATGCCAGCGCCACGGCCAAGACCGTTCCGAGGACGGACAACGTCAGCGCTGCTGCGCAGAGATAGCGGATGCGGGCAATCTCGTCCGACCAGAGCGACACGAAAAGGATGGCGCCGAACCACTGGTAAAACCAAATGACTTCATAGCTGTTGAAGACGACGAACGACCAATTGTTGCTGTCGAGCTTATGGACGATCTCCCATGGCGGCATCCCGTGCAGCCATTCATCAGCGTCGGCCAACCAGTTGTCGGCATAGTATGGGACGACGGACGGGATGGCGATCTTGTAGGTAGAGAACGCGGTCAAGCTGGCAAAGAAGAACAGCAGCACCAGCAGACAACCGCGCCAGCGCCCTTGAACCAAATCCAGTGCGTAGCGAACCGGTTGCCGCCGGCCATGGATTAGCGCGGCACAGCAGACGCCACCGATAAACAACACCGGAATGCCAACAAGAAACTTGTGAGAATAGATTAAGGCGGACGTATAGAATATTTCTGGATATAATGCAGATGCGCCTAAAACGTATGTCGCCATGAACAAGGAGAGGCGCAATTGCCATATGGCGGAGGGCCTGTAGCGAGAGGCTTCCGTGGTTAGGGCCAAACCAATTTACCTGTTCTTAACGTTTCGCCGGAGAGACACATACACCGGTAAGGTAAAAACCTTGCCGCCAGGTTTACTTTTCGCCGGTGGTCGACATTTGCCGGCCGGCCCGCATGCGGTGGGTCGATTCCCTGAGCAGTCTTGCATCCGCATCGCTGTCCATGCCCCCGCGTGAAGGAATTGCCCCGGAGCCTCGGGGCCGAGCCGGCCGGTTGCTTGAAGACGGGCCCGCCACGCCCTCGGTTGACTTATCATAAGTTTTAGCTTATCATAAGTCATGATTTATGATTATGCAGGAATGGTGGCCTTGGCCGATCCGACGCGCCGCAAGGTGTTCGAGCTCATCGCCGATCGGCCACGCTCGGTCATTGATCTGACGCGAGTGCTTCCGGTCTCGCAGCCGGCGGTATCGCAGCACCTCAAGGTCTTGAAGGAAGCCCGGCTGGTCCGCGCAGAGCCGAAAGGTGCTAGCAACATCTATCATCTCGACCCGCATGGGCTCGGCGAGATGCGTGCCTGGCTCGACCGCATGTGGGGCGATGCGCTCGACGCCTTCAAACGGGAAGTCGACAACAGCAAGGAGAAGAGGAAATGACGACCATGATCAAGCCCGCGCCGGTCAGGAAGTCGGTGACCGTGGAGGTGCCGCTCGACAAGGCATTCGATGTGTTCACCACAGGATTCGGGCGCTGGTGGCCGGCTTCGCACTCGATCGGCAAATCCGCCCTGACGACCGCGGTGATCGAACCGAAAGCTGGCGGCCGCTGGTACGAGATCGACGAGGATGGGTCACAATGCGATTGGGGCGAGGTTCTCGCCTGGGATCCGCCGTCGAGGCTGACGCTCGCCTGGCGCATTGGAGCCGGCTGGCGCTACGATCCGGCATTGCTGACCGAAGTCGAGATCCGCTTTGTCGCGCTCGGCGAGAACGCGACGCGCGTGGAACTCGAGCACAGGCTTCTGGAGAACATGGGCGAAACCGCAGAGGCGATGCGCGAGGCCTTCGAATCGGAGGGTGGCTGGAGCGGTCTCCTGGAGCGCTATGCGGCTGAGGCCAAGCGTCACGCCGCCTGATCGGGAAGCCGTTAAGTCCAATATCCAGCGAGGCCGTCGCACCGTCGGCCTCGCCGTTTTTGAATCAGTGTCGATCTGCCCATCTGGTTGACCGGGGCGGGGAGATACGCTGCCCTTTACCTGCCGCCGCGAAGGTCTGCAGCGCCGCAGGTTTGTAGAACGTCCTCTCCTCCTGCCATCCGGTATGCGCCGCGTCGTTTGGACGCGCGAACGGCGCTGTAGCAATTTGTCGTTGTGCATGGTCCTTTCGCAAAATCGATTCCGATTGTCAGGGTCATGCGTTAGACCTGACAGGCACCTTATCCGGAAATCCGATGGCGGGAGGCGCTGGTGGAAGGCCAGGACGAACAGATGACCGGCGCCAGGGCCGCCGAGGAGCGCCGCGCCGACATCTATGACGAGGACGGCGTCATCCTGTCGTCGTTCCTCGCCCAGATCGGTGCCGCGATCGCCGATCGCGATACGCTGACGCTGAAGCGTGAAGTCGACGATCTGCACCAGTCGGAACTCGGCCACCTGCTCGAGGCCCTGCACCCGGAACAGCGACGCGCGCTGGTCGAATTGCTGGGCAAGGATTTCGATTTTTCCGCGCTGACCGAGGTTGACGAGGCGATCCGCCGCGACATCGTCGACAGTCTGCCCAATGCGCAGATCGCCCAGGCGGTGCAGGATCTCGATTCCGACGACGCGGTCTACATTCTCGAAGACCTCGACCAGGAGGACCAGGACGAGATCCTGTCGCGGCTGCCGTTCACCGAGCGGATCAGGCTGCGGCGTTCGCTTGACTATCCCGAAGAGACCGCCGGCCGCCGCATGCAGACCGAGTTCGTCGCGGTGCCGCCCTTCTGGACGATCGGCCAGACCATCGACTACATGCGCGAGGACAACAATCTTCCCGATCGTTTCAGCCAGATCTTCGTCATCGATCCGAGCTTCAAGCTGCTCGGCGCCATCGACCTCGACCAAATCCTGCGTACCAAGCGCTCGGTCAAGGTCGAAGAGGTCATGCATGAGACTAGGCATGCCATCCCGGCCACCATGGACCAGGAGGAGGCGGCACGCGAATTCGAACAATACGATCTTCTGTCCGCCGCCGTCGTCGACGAGAACGAGCGGCTGGTCGGCGTGCTGACCATCGACGACGTCGTCGACGTCATCCAGCAGGAGGCCGAGGAAGATCTGCTGCGCATGGGCGGCGTCGGCGACGAAGAACTCTCGGACAGCATCTTTTCGACCTCGCGCTCGCGCGTGCCCTGGCTGCTGGTCAATCTTTTGACGGCTTTCCTCGCGGCCTCGGTGATCGGCCTGTTCGACCGCACCATCGAGCATATCGTGGCGCTGGCGGTGCTGATGCCGATAGTCGCCGGCATGGGCGGCAATGCCGGCTCGCAGACCATGACGGTCACGGTGCGGGCGCTGGCGACCAGGGACCTCGACATCTACAATGCCGGCCGCATCATCCGCCGCGAAATCGGGGTGGGCTTCATCAACGGCATCATCTTTGCCATCCTGATCGGCCTCGTCGCTGCTGCCTGGTTCCACGATCGCAATCTCGGCGGCATCATTGCGGCTGCGATGATCATCAATATGTTCGTGGCGGCTCTGGCGGGCATCCTTATCCCGCTGCTGCTCGACCGCTTCAAGATCGATCCGGCTGTGGCTTCGGCGGTTTTCGTCACCACGGTCACCGATGTCGTCGGTTTCTTTGCCTTTCTCGGGCTCGCCACATGGTGGTTCGGCGTGCGCTGAACGTCACCTCAATTGACTTTTACGTAAATGCCATGCGAGGCTTTGAAAGGTGCCTTGTCCGCCGATTCTGGTACGCGCCTGGGCGCCGGCGGCGCCGGCCAGTTGGAACTCGCGGCGTGGCCGGGGCATTGGAGTGACGATGCGGGAATATTATTCGATCACGGAGCTGACCCGCGAATTCGACGTGTCGACGCGGACGTTGCGCTTCTATGAGGACGAAGGGCTGGTGCAGCCGGTAAGACGCGGCCGCACTCGGCTGTTCCGTCCGTCGGACCGGCATCTCATCCGCCAGATCATGCGGGGAAAAAGACTCGGCTTCTCGATCAACGAAATCCGCGAGATCATCCAGATGTACAGGGAGCCGCCCGGCGAGGTAGGCCAGCTCAAGCTGATGATCAAGCGCATCGAGGAAAAGCGCGAGGATTTGCGCCAGAAACGCCGCGACCTCGAAGAGACGCTGGCCGAGCTCGACCAGGCCGAGGAATCCTGCGTCGAGCGGCTGGTGGAGCTCGGCGTCACCACCTAAGCCGGTGTCTGCCTCGGCTCAAATCCAGCGCCGCACCCTTTTGGCGTAGTCCCGGTATTTCTTGCCGAATTTGGCCGTCAGCACTTTCTCCTCGCTCTCGATCGTCAGCTTCTGCGTCAGGAACGCCGCGATGACCGCCAGCGGCAGGAACCAGGCGATCCCAGTGACAAAGGCGAGGCTGACCAGCAGCAGCGTGTTGGCGAGGTAGATCGGGTTGCGGCTGACGGCGAAGGGTCCGGTAGTCACCAGATGGTCAGGCACGCCGTTCGGGTTGAGCGTCGTCTTGGCGCGGATCATGGTGCGGATTGCCGTGAACCAGAGCGCGGCAACCGCCACCAACCCCACAAGGCCGGCGGCGAACAGGATGTCGCCGAGAAGATCGCCGATCCACGGCAGCGGATAGAACAGCCCTAGCGCGACGCTGACGATGATGGCAGCGATATAGATCAGCGGCGGCCATGGGATGTGCCCCAGCTTCGGCTGCCCAGGATTTTGCTGCACGGGTTTCGGGTGACTGTCGCTCATTATTGTCCTCCCTCGATTAGCGCGTTCCCGGTTCCGCCGCATCGGTTTGGGCGGTGCAGGTGCCGGCGAGCTCGCCAATATGCGCCTTCCACTCCGGGGACTGGTCGTCGCTGTAGAGCCGGTCAAGCGAGGCTTCGCCCTGGAGAGTGTCCAGCATGCAGGCACAATAGCTGGAGCAGAACTCGGTGTCGCGTGCCTGCTCGCAGGATATCTGGCAGGATTTCAGAAATCTCACCTCCCTGGTTTCGGCCTGCGCCGGCATGAATTGCGAAAACAGCCAGACCGAGCCGATCAGCACCGGTTGATGGATCAGGTAGAAGGCAAGGCTGTGCCGGCCGATGAAGACCAGTGGATTTGCCCAGCGGCCGGGCGCCAAGGCCGACAGCCGCGTCAGCGCGCCGGAGGTGGCAGCGAGCTTGGTAACCGCGATGCCGGCAAGTACGGCGCCGAACCAGGGCAGCAGCGGAACGTAGTCGTTGGAGCGCGGGTTGGTCGCCGACAGGCCGACCCACCACAAAGCCGGATGATCGAAAAGCTCGGATCGCAGGTAGAAAGGCGCAGCGACGACGAATACGGCGACAAGCAGCGTCAGCAGCGCCGGCAGGCGCAGGAACGCCAGGCCGAGCAGGCTGGCGAGCGCGATCTCATGCAATATGCCGAAGAAGATGAAGCCGTCGGGCGTGGCGATGCGGGTGACCAGCGATATTGCGAGCGCTGCCCCGGCAACCATGGCGAAGCGCTTCCAGAAGCCGGTCCAGCGGATTTTTTTGCCATGGGCGAGATAGAGGCTGATGCCGACCAGGAACAGGAAGCTCGAGGCGATGCAGCGCGCGTAGATTTTCCACCAGCCGAAGGCGGTGAGGCCGGGATCGGTGTAGCCGAAGAATTCGAGGTCCCAGGTGAAATGATAGCTCGCCATGGCAAGCAACGCGATGCCGCGTGCAATGTCGATAGCGGCGATGCGCTTCGACTTCGGTTGATCCTGAACGGCTGCGCTCGGCGTGTCGATGCTCATGGTCTCGCTGTCTTGGTTCAGCCCCGGCAAGACGACTATCACGGTTGCCACCGTCAAAAGAAGCAGGGCCTTGCGTCGCGTTGGCGCCGGTCGGCATCAGGGCTGCTTTAGGCCAGAGCCGGAAAGCCTTTGGCCGGCGTGCTGGCGTTCTTCGGCCTGGGCGCGGTTTTCGCGACGCTCGGGCTGCTGGCGGTGGCCTGCGGCTTCGTCACCTGGCGTTATCTGCCCAAATCGCTTTGATGTGCGAGCGCCGCATGGCGCTCGCGCAGCCAGTTGTGGAAGCGGTGCAAGTCGTATTCCTCGGGCATCAGCACGCCGGCCTTGTGGCGCATCGAGCGCAGGCCCATCAGGTTGACCTCGCAGATATCAGCATCCTCCTCCAGCACCTGGGTACCGAAGGCGACGATGTTGTCGATATCGGCGGCCGGATCGGCGAGCGCTTCGCGTCGCGGCAGACGAGCAGCCAGTTGCGATACCAGATGGCCTCGAGATCGCGCTGATAGGCCGCGATGTCCCAATAGGCTGTTGACGGCAGCGTCGGCTCGGGCCGCGTCAGGCCGTTGTAGGGATCGCTTGTTCGGGCTGGGTTGCATGCCGGCTTCCTCCCCACCGCCAGCCGACACCCGGCTGCGAAAATTGTCAATCGCGGCGCCGGTCTGCGAACTTGGCGAGGCGGCGCATTCGCCACACGATCCGGCGGAATTTGGTTTGCCGGGCGCGGCGATTCTGCCTATAGTCGCTGATGTCGTCGGTTCCGTTTGGAACCAAGAGGGAATGCGGTTAGGGCAAGTTGTTTGCCCAATGCCGCGGCTGCCCCCGCAACTGTGTGCGGTAGTCCTCTCCATATGCCACTGAAGGTTCGCCTTCGGGAAGGTGGGGAAGGGCGCTGATCCGCGAGCCAGGAGACCTGCCGGCGACAGGAAACTGACTTCTATGCCCTCGGGTGGAGGGCGAAAGGACAAGACATGAATACCGCTTCCGTTTCGCTCGGCGCTTCCGCCTCCTCGCAGTCGCGTCTCATGCAGCTGGCGCTTGCTGCATTCCTCGGCATTTTCGTCATGGGCTTTGTCGGCTTTTCGCATATCGATGCGGTCCACAATGCCGCGCACGACTATCGCCATTCGATGGGCTTTCCCTGCCACTGACAAGGGGCTGACATCATGACACTGTTTCGCAACGTCGTGTTCATCGCGGCGATCGCAGGGCTTGTGGCCGGCGTGGCTCTCGCCTGCATGCAAGCCTATGCCACGGTGCCGCTCATCCTGAAGGCGGAAGTCTACGAACAGGCCGGCGGCGGCCATGACCATGCCGCGGCACCTGCGGCACCGGCCGAAAACGCCGCGGGCACGACGGCTATGAGCAGCGCCGCGCCGGCACCGGCTGAAGCAATGGCTCCGGCGGAAGACGAAGGCTGGGCGCCGGCCGACGGTTTCGAGCGCTTCGGCTTCAGCGTCGTTGCCAATATCGTCACCGGCATCGGCTTCGCGCTGGTCCTGGTTGCGGTTTCGGAATTCGCCGGCGGCATCGGCAACTGGCGCCAGGGCCTGTTCTGGGGGCTTGCCGGCTTTGCCGTGTTCACGCTGGCGCCGGGCCTCGGCCTGCCGCCGGAACTGCCGGCGATGCCGGCGGCCGACCTTGTCCAACGCCAGATCTGGTGGTGGGCAACAGTGGTGGCGACCGCCGCCGGGCTCGGCCTTATCGCCTTCCGCAGATCGTTGCCGCTGGCGATCCTTGCCGTAGCGTTGATCGTGGCGCCGCATATTGTCGGCGCGCCGCAGCCCGATAGCTTCGAGACCGCGATCCCGGAAGGCCTGCACCACCAATTCGTGGTGGCGGTGACGCTGACCAATCTGGTGTTCTGGCTGGTGCTCGGCGCGGTCGTCGGCGTGGTGCGCGGACGCTTCACGGGCACGGCGACCAGCCTGCGCGACAGCTTTGCCTGACCGCGCTGCCGGGGCACTGACCCTGGTCATCGGCGGTGGGGGGGGGGGGGGGGACGGGGCGGCCCCGGGGGGACTGGGCCGCCCCGCCCCCCCCGGAGGGCGCGGGACGGGCGCCCCCGACGACCGTCGAAGTACAATAAAGAAACACAGAGCCGCGCACACAAAAAAAA